>SVCR01000321.1 GCA_015058265.1 Clostridiales bacterium | reverse complement strand
GCTTATATATCCTCTTTATGTCCTTCACATCACCGATGCGGATACCATACGGAGGATTGGAGATGACCACTCCATTCTCTTCCGGAGAAGTGTTCTTCGGGATCCCGGCTCCGGGCTCCCACTTGGTCATATCCATACATACGAAATCTATATCATCCGCGACTCCGGCCTCTTCAGCATTGGCTTTCGCCGCTCTTACCGCCCTGCGGTCTATGTCCATAGCGGTGATCCTCAGCTCTGTTTCAAGATCCGCTGCCTCATAAGCTCGTTTCTTCTCATCCTTCCAGATATCCTCGGATATCATATCCCAGTCCATGCAGGCAAAGCTCCTGCTGAGTCCCGGCGCGATGTTCCTCGCTATCATAGCAGCCTCGATCGGTATGGTCCCGGAACCGGTGCAAGTATCCACCAGAGGTCTGTCTTTACGGTAAAAGCTGAGCTGCACCAGCGCCGCGGCAAGTGTCTCCTTGAGAGGTGCTGCAACATCGCTGACTCTGTATCCTCTCTTATGCAGTCCGTCACCGCTCGTGTCGACAAGTATCAGGAATCTGTCCTTGTGAGCTATGAATCTTATCCTGTACTCCGCTCCTGTCTCGGGAAGGACTTCCATACAATAGAAATCGGACAGTCTCGAGGATACCGCCTTCTTGACTATGCTCTGGCACGCAGGGACACTATGTAAAGTAGACTTTACAGATGTCCCGACCACGGGAAATTTTCCTTCCACCGGAATCAGGTCTTCCCACGGGATCCCCTTGACCTGCTGAAAGAGTTCCTCGAAAGTCTCTGCTGTGAACTCCGCGAGTTTGAGATAGACCCTGTCAGCCGTACGAAGCCACAGGTTGGATCTTACGATCGCTCTCTCATCACCCAAATAAGTGACTCTTCCGTCTTCGGTTTTGATTATTCTGTAATCAAGAGCCTCGATCTCTCTGCGTACTACAGATTCGAGGCCAAAAGTTGCTGTTGCTACCAGTTCTGTTTTCATTTGCTAAATGTCGATATCTATATCGAAAGATGACCTGTACAGGATTACTCTTCCCGCTGCTCTTGACTTGTTCATATCGATCACGCGCTGATTGGAAGATCCCCTGTAAATGAGAGTAAGATCTCTGAGCGCAAGAACGAACCTGCCGTCTACCAGAATGTCCAGCATGTCCATTAATTCATCGGTGGCAGGATCTTTACGCGCTTTCAATTCATCATAAGTATACCCCGTATAACTCATCAGAGAAAGTCCGGCAGCCCTTATCTTCTTTCCCAGTTCAAGCAAAGCAGGTACCTGTTCGAATGGCTCTCCTCCGGAAAAAGTAACTCCGGCAAGATGCGGATTCTCCATTATTTCCGCGAACACTTCATCCACAGTCATGTCAAATCCGCCATCCGGATCATGTGACTCCGGATTATGACAGCCTTTGCACCTATGCGGGCAGCCCTGTACGAAAAGAACATACCTGAAACCCGGCCCGTCAACAATGGACTCAGGCTCCACTCCGCACACCCTTATTATCATTTTCCCTGTATCAGTATTGCAGTTCTCTTCCATCGCTGTTTCTGTTCTCTTCTAAAAAAAGTGTGGGCCTGCAAAACGCCAGCCCACACAGCAATACAATGTTGACCAGATTATCTGAGGCCGTGCTTTACTCTGTCCTCTACCTCGGCTCTCTTGCCGTTGTTGAATCTGTCAAGTGTTCCTACGAGATATCCTGTGATCCTTCTGATTCTCTCGAATCCAACGCCTTCTCCAACCTGACCGTTTACATTCTTGACAACCTTGTTATTCATCTCTCTACCTCCGTAATATCGTTCCCATTTATTATAATCTCTATCGACTTTCTTGTGAAGTCCGTTCAATGTTTGTTCTTGTATCTTCTCGCGGCCCATAACCTGATCCTGATCAGACCGCTTGGCCTCATACTAGTGGATGCAGTCACACGGTACCGGTACGCTCGGGAATCTCATCCTCAGCTCGTTCAGTCTCTCGATCGTGACAGGTTCGCCTTCTCTTCTTCCGCATCTCGGGCATACATCATCGATGACACCTGTGTATCCGCATACCGGGTCTCTGTCTACCGGATGGTTGACAGAACCGTATCCGATGCCGACTTCCTTCATGTATCTGATAACCGACTCGAATGCTTCAGGATTCTTGGCTGTATCGCCGTCCAGCTCTACATAGCTGATATGACCGGCATTGGTCAGATCGTGATAAGGAGCCTCGATAGCGAGCTTCTCAAATGCGCCGATCGGATAGTATACAGGAACATGGAATGAGTTGGTGTAGTAGTTCCTGTCTGTGACGCCCTCGATCTTGCCGTATTTCTCACGGTCTATCTTGACAAATCTTCCTGACAGCCCCTCGGCAGGTGTCGCCAGAAGTGTGAAGTTCAGTCCGGTCTCTGCGCTCTTCTTGTCGCAGAACTCTCTCATGTGCTTGATGATCTCGAAAGCTTTCTTCCCTACTTCTTCACTTTCAGCGTGATGCTTGCCGGTCAGAGCCTTCATGGTCTCAGCGAGTCCGATGAAACCTATTGAGAGTGTTCCGTGCTTGAGTACCTCTTCCACGCTGTCATCAGGTCCGATGTTGTCCGAATCGATCCATATA
>SVCR01000320.1:1151-2609 GCA_015058265.1 Clostridiales bacterium | reverse complement strand
TGCCGAAGCCGGATCCGTCACTACGATCACAAACAGGCTGCATGAAAGAGAACTCACGGTAGTTAAAGAGACAGATACAGATGACGGAGAAAAAACATTCACATTCAGACTGAAGCTGTGGACGGGTTCATCGGAATCTGCCAATCCGTACAAACTCCCGGATGATTATACGCTTATCAGTACAGGAGTACTGACACCTGACCCTGATAAAGACGGGGAATACACATTCAAATTCACCATTGAGCAGGGAGAACAATATGCGGATCTGGTGATGCCTCTTCCTGCGGGGATCCATTACCGTGTGACAGAGAGCCATTCAGATGACTGGCACCTTATCGCATCCCATGATACTGCGGGTGTTTTGAACATCGACAAGGATGCGTACTTCTTCAATTCGAGCACAGATAATCTGAAGGTCATAAAAGAGTGGAAGGACGACAGCTATAATGGCGTGATCTTCAATACAAGACCTGTCGGAAAGGACGATGAGGGAAAGGATCCTCTTGGCATCGTTGTCACGACAAAGGATACGATCACCAGATGGCAGGCGACAGGACCGGCCGTAAGCGTCGACAACTCAAAGGATTACTACGGCCAGGTCAACGACGCTTACGAAGCTCCGGGACTGCGTTATGCCGAAGCTAAGACCCTCAGTGGCGAGATATATAATGATCATACTAAGTATGTGACATTAACGACCCCTATAGGCAGTTTCCCTGCGGGCAATTATGTTATAGGCAAGGACAGCAGCGGTATATTTACTGTCATCCCTGTCGGCGACAACATTCCTTTCGAGAAGGAATACACGGACCGCGAGGCATTCATCGAAGATGATCCTGATAACATCTGGATCTATGAATTCAAGATACCTAAAGAAGGCGAAAAAGTGATCAGGGTAGAGGAGACCAAGGTCCCGAAGTATTATACAGCGAGTGAAGCAATAAAAAGCACTACTGAAGAAGGGGAAACAGTATACACGATCACTAATACACTTCAGAAGCATGATCTGACTATAAAAAAGGAAACCGTAGACAACGAGCCGGGCGAATTTGAATTCGACATAAGATTCTTCGTCGAAAATGACACCAACGAAAGACACCCGGTCAAGATAGCTCATACGCAGTTCCTTAAGGATGAGCACGATATCGATGAGTATGAGATGACTTTCGAAAGAAACGTCGCATATAAGAGCGGTGATGTTACAAAGAATGTCAACGGCATGCACGAACTCATAGGCGATACGGTCTACAGCGATCCTATATCAGGCCTTGATGAAGATAAAATGACAAAGGAAGACATCGAGGCTATATATACAGGGCTTCAGCCGGTGTCTGTGGTGGAACGGGATGGTTTGTTCCCGCTGAATAAGACAAATATCCAGTTGTCCGACCTTGGCCTCAGCTGGAACGGAACAGATGATTATTATCTGTACGTCGAACAGAGTCAAACTACCATTGA
>SVCR01000320.1:0-1141 GCA_015058265.1 Clostridiales bacterium | reverse complement strand
TTGAGCATATGTTCGAAAACGGCCGCAGGATCGACTGGTTCATCATCCCTGACAGAAGTCATCACGATGAACCTATAACAGTTCGCACGCCGTATATCATCGATGAGGCAGATGCAGAAGACGGTACAGGAGCGCTGTTCCGCACGATCAAAAATGGCGAACATATCACGTTCAGAGATCTTCCTTACGGAGTCTATTATGAAGTGACGGAAGCCAGGCAGGCCGGATGGATTCAGGTAAGTCCAAAAGGCGCTGTAAAGGATCATCTGAATGAAAACAAAGAAGTCATATTCAAAAATGAGATTGAAAAAGGCAGCATAGAGATCACCGCAAAGACGGCGCTGGACGAAATGCAAACCTTTACGTTCCGGGCGGAATTCAGCAAAGAGATAGATGTATCCAAGATAAGCGGGGCATCATCCGTCAAACGGGTTCTGTCGCTTGATCCGGATTATCCTTATGCATATGAGTTCAAACTGGATACCAACGAAACAGCGCTGATCAAAGATGTAAAACACGGCACCAGGTATAAAATATTCGAAAAATTTCCGGAAGGATGGAGACTGATGTCGCTCGCCGGCGTCAGCGACAGCAGCAAAATGGCTCTGAGCATGATGAATACGACCGGTGTCATCAGGTATGTATTTACCAACGACAAGACGAAGGCTGGGCTTAAGGTCAGCAAGAAAGTCGTCGGCAACGACAGTTCTAAGGCAAAATATTTCAAGATGAGGATCGATATAAAGAATGCCGGAGAACGGATACTCCATCTTGACATGAGCAACGCTGACAGGACTCTTCGCGGCGATCCGGATAAGACTCCGAACAAATTCACCGTCTACACCAGAGACACGATAATAAACGGATCGGGCTCTGAAGGCGGCAATGCGCGCGACGACGACAAGGGTCTGACTTACGGCGAAGCGGATGCTTACCTGAAAAAGACATGTGAATGGTATGACGGCACTTATACCTACGAATGGATCAGAGGTGACGATTACTGGCTCAGGACAGACGCTGCAGGAAACGAGGAGGAATCCCCGACGGAGCCGCCTGATGATGCTGTAAAAGCTTCAACGCACTACCAGCATATAAGGACCGACAGCAAAGGCAACGCCACGGTGTTCGTATATCTCAGGCA
>SVCR01000319.1 GCA_015058265.1 Clostridiales bacterium | reverse complement strand
GACTTCTCTCTCTGCAGTTTTCTCGGCGTCGTTTGCCTTCCAGCCAGCTGTGCCGAAGTCGAACTTCAGCATTTCCATGGCTTTCTCAGGAAGATCTTCGGTCTCCTTGTGGTAATTGCCATTATCGTCCTTCTTCTCCCAGTACTTCCTGACTACGACACGAACGAACTGCTTTGTTTCTGTGTCGTTCCTTACGCTGATGTTCTTTGCGTATGCCTTGCCCGGCACAGCAGTGTCGTCGCTGATCAGTTTTGCAGCGTTGAAGTCTTCACCGACGAGGCTGACTCCTGCATCATCAGTGTCAATGTTGAGCAGGTGCGCATCGCTGAATGTGTTCAGTATAGCGCTGGTTCCCATATATCCGCCGCTTCCGAACAGCACGAGTGCTGCAGCGAAGAGGGCTAATGTTCTTTTCGAAAGTTTTCTTTTCTTCATTTCAACGCCCCCTTATTAATAGCTGAACTTGACGCCGCTGTCCCAGCCTGCAGGTGTAGCGATATTATCACCATCGTATGTGACGATCGCTGCTTCATGCACAACTGTGATGTCGTACTCATCACCCAGCTCAGCCAGCTTCTTCTCGACTTCTTCTTTAGTGCCCTCAAATGCGATCTTAGCATTGATGGCTTTGCCGGTATTTCCGTCCGGTGCAGTTACTACCTTAGTGTAGTAATACCAGCCGCCTGCCTCCTGCCATCCCGAAGGAGCAGTGACGACCATTCCTTCAGGTCCGAAGAATCTCACTCTTACGAGCACATCCGCGTTGCCGTTGTTAGATATAACTACATCCTTCTCGGTTTCGCTCGATCCTTCGTCGATCACAGTCTGGCCACTGAGGCTGAGTTCGCCTTTGCCCTCAGCTTTGTCAGTATCGCTGAAGTAGGCAACAGTCACTCCGACTGTCGACACTATCAGCAGCATAGCTGCAAGGAGGGCTATTAATGACTTGCCTTTAAGTGTTTTCATTTAATACTTACCTCCTATCCGGGCTACTCTGTCTGAGAGCCGATCCTGTCTACGATCTTGACGCCGTTTTCTGTCTTCTTATACTTGTTGACTATTCCATGGGATATCACCGTCGGGTCACCAAGAGTGTTGCTGAATGTAACGCTGTAATATCCACTAGCCTGATCGCCGGTCTCTGCGGTCTCACCTGCCTCCTGTTCATCGCCTTCGTCTGCAACAGTTGCTGCAACGAAGGTTGCCTCCTGGGCTCCTGACGGTGATGCCGTGTAGTTGCCGCCTGCGTAAACCTCAGTCACCTTGAGGCTGTCGAGGTTTCTCGGAATGTTCTTTACAGTCAGCGTCTTTGTGGTTTCATCGATGACTGCTCCGGTGCTAGTCTTGAAAACTTCTTTGCCGCCTCTTGTGCCGACGATCTCGAATACTGCCGTGATGTTCGATCCGTCTGAGAGCTTAGCGAGTTTGTCTGTCTTCTTTACGATTTCGAGATCATATCTTGAATATGTATTTGTCAGCTTGATCAGCTTGAGGTGGTTTGCCTCATCCGGTGTGGAGCTGGTGGTGCAGTAGTAATTCTCTGCTGTACTTTCGTCCATCACCTCTCTGACGATCCACTGCTTTTCGAGGTGGTCCTTGTCTGCTTCCCAGAAGTAGCTCCATTTGTTCTCTTCGTTCAGGGTCTGTGTTTCTACCACCTTGTCGCCGTAGAGAATCTCGACCTTGATCTCTGATGGTCTCAGCGCTGTCTTGTCAGTGTCGTTCTCCCAGATTTTGGTGACTCTGAAATCCTTGGCATTCTCTTCCATTGGCTTTACGCTGATTCCCGTTACATTGCCGTTGAGCACCTGTATGTACATAGGGATCGGTGAATAATATGTAAAGTCGTTGTCTGAGCTGCCGCCCTTCCTGACCTTCTGCTTGTCATCGCTCCTGAGGAGATAGAGGCCGTTGCCAAGACCGGAGAATGAGAACTCTCCGCCTGAGGTAGTGACAGTCTTGTACTCGAACTTGTCCTTCTTGTCTACGAGGAAGTCAGATAAGGTCTTGGCGTCGTTGAGCCAGTCCTGGTCATCCCATTTCGACTCCTCGCCGGTTTCGCTCTTCTTGTATCCGAGGTTGATGTTTCCTGTATATCCTGCATCTTTGATTGCATCATCAAGCTTGAGGATCGAAATAGCAGGATCATCTGCCTTGCGATCAAATCCGCCTACCGCGAACAGCTCGAACTCTGTATCATCAGGCAGTGTAACGCCGTTAGGCTTGTACTCACCTGAGACAGTGTATGGTCCGTCCGCCGCATATGCCGGCATCACAAGGCATGGCACCATCAGCGCCAGTGTCAGCATTATGCCGCATATCTTCTTCCAGGTCATTCTTTTATTCATGTTGATCTCCCTATCGTATATTGATTGGTGATTATTGACTTGTTATTTCTTCAGCTTCATGCGCTCCATGTAATGCTGCATGATAGCTGCTGAGTCAAACTTCTTTGCCCTCTTTGTACTGATGAGCAGCACTATGAGGAGTATTATTATCGCCGGGATAGCCAGCACCGGTGCGATGTATACCGGCTCTATCTGGATACCGTCTGCGGTGATGTCCGCGTTGCCCTGCGCGTTCGGCACTCTGTGGCCCCTTACCAGAAGCC
>SVCR01000318.1 GCA_015058265.1 Clostridiales bacterium | reverse complement strand
ATTCTTCTTCGATGAAGCTCATCTGCTCTTTAAGAACGCTTCGAAGACCCTGATGGAGAAGATCGAGCAGGTGATCAAACTGATAAGATCCAAAGGCGTTTCGATATTCTTCGTGACCCAGAGCCCGGGAGATATTCCTAATGCTGTGATGTCTCAGCTGGGCAACAAGATAGAGCACGGGCTGCACGCGTATACACCTGCAGAACAGAGAGTTGTCAGAGCAGCTGCGGATGCATTCAGAGTCAATCCGGACTTCGATACTGAAGAGCTGATTCTTAATCTGGGAACAGGAGAGGCAGTTGTATCCACGCTGGATGAAAAAGGAGCGCCTTCTGTGGCGCAGCATGCGTTCATTCTGCCTCCTGAGAGCAGGATGGGGCCTCTTTCAGATGAAGAACGTTCTGAACTGATCCGCGAGTCTATACTCAACAGCAAGTACGAGACGATGGTAGACAATGTCTCTGCTTATGAGGTGATCACTGGCAAAGCTCCGGCCGTTTCCGCTGAGCCGGTTCCTGCCGGCGGGGGATATACATACAGCGCCGATTTCAACACGCCTGTGCAGACCGTCGACAGAGGCAATGATGATATAAGTATCGATATAGAGACGTCAAATGAGTCTGTTGCGGCGAGTCAGGCTTCTGTACAGCAGAGCCGATCCGGAAAGGTTCGCCGGACTGTTGATGACAGCTCTGAAAACGAGTCATCAAGATCGATCGGGGATATGGCTGATAATCTGCTCGGAAAATCCGGGACCAGACAGGTCGTAAGATCGACCGGCGGGACTATCGGGCGTGAAATAGGAAAGAGCATCGGAGAGGCAGTACTCGGAAAGAAGGGCAGGACGATAGGAGGAAATATCGGATCTGCACTCGGAAGAAATCTCTTCGGGACATTGATAAGGAAATAAGACGGAGGTGTGATATGCCGCTTACTAAACAGGACATAACGGATCTGTTGGACAGCAAGAAGATCAAATACGAAATAGTCGAGCATCAGCCGGTATTCACTATTGATGAGATGCTGGATTGCGAATTGCCTCATCCGGATCTCATAGCAAAGAATCTTTTCGTCAGAGATGATAAGAAACGCAAGTATTATCTCATTACATGCCTCGAGGACAAGAAGATCAACCTCAAGGAATTCAGGAAAGAACACGATACCAGACCTCTGACATTCGCTTCGGAGGATGATCTGATGGAGAAAATGGGCCTGTACCGCGGCGCAGTTACCCCGTTCGGAGTACTTAATAATGATGATAAAGACGTCATCGTGTACTTTGATAAGGATTATGAGCACAAGCTCATGGGCATACATCCGTGCGACAATACCGCGACTGTGTTTGTCAACACTCGTGATGTCGCCAAATTGATCAAGGACCACGGCAATGAACTGCATTTCGTCAAACTGTGAGATCTGACGGATAATGAGAGGATAGAGATGACAAAGACCAAGTCGGGAACAATAACATCGACGGACTTCCGGATAGCTGCTAAGCGCAGCTATCCGGATTTGTCTTGTGTAAAACTGCTGCAGGGAACTCCGTTTTACGAGAGGCAGCAGGAAATGAATGCGTGGCTTCTTGCACAGAACGATGACAGCATGCTGTACAATTTCCGGAAGGCAGCCGGACTCTCCGTTAGGGAGGCGGATCCGATGACAGGCTGGGACGCGGACGAATGCAAGCTGAAAGGCCACACCACCGGCCACTATATGTCCGGACTGTCTCTTGCTTATGCGGCAACAGGTGATAAGCGTTACAGGGACAAGCTGACATATCTGATAGGATCTCTTAAGGAGTGCAGAGACGCTTTCGCTGGGATGGAGGGCTATCACGAAGGATTCCTCAGCGCATACAGTGAAGAGCAGTTCGACCTGTTGGAGAAAATGACTCCGTATCCGGATATATGGGCTCCGTATTACACTCTCGAGAAGATAATATCCGGCCTGCTCGACGCATATGAGCTTGCAGACTGCGGCGCCGCGATGGACATACTTGACCCGCTCGGAAGCTGGGTGTTCAACAGGCTGTCCGGACTTACGGAGGAATTGCGCTCGAAGATGTGGGATACCTATATCGCGGGGGAATACGGATTCATGATGTCAGCTATGCTGAGACTGTACAGGCATACGGGAAGGGAGGAGCATCTGGAGGCAGCGAAGATGTTCTCCAATCCGAAGCTTTTCAACCAGATGGCTGCCGGAACAGATCAGCTCGATACGATGCATGCCAACCAACATATTCCGCAGGCGATAGGTGCTCAGGAGCTTTTTATTGAGACAGGTATGCCCGAGTATTCTGATATAGCGCGTAACTTCTGGACTATAGTTACCGGTCATCATTGCTACGCGATCGGAGGAACGGGCGAGCAGGAACGCTTTCACGCGGCGGATAGCGAGTGCAGTTTCCTGACGGAGAGTACAGCTGAAAGCTGCGCCAGCTATAACATGCTGAGACTCACTTCTCTTCTGTTCAGGTTCGAGAGTGACGATCATCTGAGAGGGAAGATGGATTACTTTGAGCGGACTCTGTTCAATCACATCATGATGTCCTGCAGCCATGCGCCTGACGGCGGAACGACTTATTTCATGCCGCTTGCGCCGGGCAGTAT
>SVCR01000317.1 GCA_015058265.1 Clostridiales bacterium | reverse complement strand
ATAGTTATTGCTGACATCATGCAATAACTATGAGCTGATGGTAAAGAGAGTCGGCAGATAAAACCAAAAGGGTCGGAAAAGAGGAGAAAGGATCAGTTATGCCACAGGAAGAATTGAACACTTTGATAGTGACTATGTTCGGCGGATTCTCGATGCGCTACAACGGCAGGGAGCTGTCTCTCGGAAGTCTGAGCGGGCTTCAGATGGTCCAGCTGCTTCAGCTGCTTCTGCACTACCGCGATCAGGGCGTGACCAGAGATATGGCCAAGTCCGTTCTGTTCGGAGACAGGGATGTAGACGATGTATCGCATTCTCTGCGAAATATTATCTACAATCTGCGCAAAAAACTCAAAGAACTCGGATTGCCTGACAGCCAGTATGTTGTGAAACGCAAAGGCGTGTATTACTGGACCGATGATATTCCCGTAATACTTGATGCTGCCGAGTTTGAAGCTGCCTTTGACAGGGCGATGGAGACCGAGAATGACAGCAAACGCATAAACGCTCTCACCGCAGCCTGCTATAAATATACAGGCAGATTCCTGTATGGCAATGAGACAGCCGTATGGAGCGTCAACGAGGGAGAGCGTTACAGAGAGCTTTTCGGGGAATGCGTCGAAGAACTGGTCGATCTTCTCAGAGACAGTCATAAGTATAAACTGATGTATGACATCGGCGTCTATGCCACAAAGGTCGATCCATTCGCCGAGTGGGAGATAGTCACCCTTGAGGCGCTGTCGGGTCTCGGCAAGTTCGACAAGACTGAGGCATTCTACAGGCAGACTGTAGACGCGTACACAGCTGAGTATGGCGGCCGCACAAATTCATATGTAAGGGAATTCGTAAACAGGATGGGGCTTAAGCTCGTAGTCGATAACGAGTCCCTCGAAGAGATACAGCAGAAGCTGGGCAATCACAGCCAGCTGGATAACAATGGTTATTACTGTACGCTCCCGGTGTTCCAGGAGATATACCGTGTAACAGAACGTATGATGGAGCGTGCCGGTGAAAAGATATTCCTTATGCTTTGCACAATACTTGACAGCAAGGGGAATCCGATGCGCGGGGGAGCCAGACTCGACGAACTGTCAGAGAGACTTCGTGAGACCATAGTTACGACAGTCAGGCGGACAGACACAGTCACCAGATACGGAAAGGGGCAGTATCTGGTGCTGCTGATCAACATCACATATGATGACTGCGCTATAGTAGCCGGACGTATCAATCAGGGTTTCATGAGAGCCGGACAGAGAACGAGCCTGCAGTATTCAGTAAATAACGTTATAGTAACGGCTTATCCGCCTGAAGGCGGTCAGACGGAAGGGAAATAGGACAAAGAGATAATAAAAGGAGAAAACAATGAGCAGATTGTTATTACCGAAAGAATATGAGCCGCTGCTTGATCCGACCGAAACGCAGAGGGCGATCAAAAGGATCAAGGACCACTTTCAGAGAGAACTTTCGCACAGCCTGAATCTTGGCAGAGTAAGCGCTCCGCTTTTCGTTTTTCCGGAGACGGGGCTTAACGACAACCTGAACGGCTATGAAAGAAGGGTGGATTTCACCATAAAAGATCTGGACGAGAGACACGTAGAGGTCGTACAGTCTCTTGCGAAGTGGAAGAGAATGGCTCTGGGCAGATACAATATCGAACCGGGTGTCGGACTCTATACCGACATGAATGCCATAAGGCGCGATGAGGAGCTTGACAATATCCATTCCATTTACGTCGACCAGTGGGACTGGGAGAAGGTAATAACGGCAGACCAGCGGAATAATGAGTATCTTGAACAGACGGTCAGGATCATCTACAGGTGCCTGCTCGATCTGAGGGATTACGTGAACGACCACTATCCTGAACTTGGCATCACCCTTCCGGAGAAGATCAGGTTCATAGATTCGCAGCAGCTCGAGGACTGGTATCCCGACAACACTCCAAAAGAGAGAGAACACTTCGCAGCTGAAGAATACGGCGCCATATTCGTTAAAAGGATAGGCGGAGCTCTGAAGTCCGGCAAGCCTCATGACGGCAGATCACCTGACTATGACGACTGGGAACTCAACGGAGATATTATAGTTTGGAACACTGTTCTTGAAGATGCCCTGGAGCTCAGCTCGATGGGGATCCGTGTCGATGCTGAGGCCATGGAGAGACAGCTCGAGATCAACGGCAAGCAGGACAGAAAGGAACTTAGCTTCCACAAGGGCGTTCTGAGCGGTGAGCTTCCTCTTACTATAGGCGGCGGCATCGGACAGAGCAGACTGTGTATGTTCTTCCTCAAAAAAGCGCATATAGGAGAGGTGCAGGTGTCTGTTTGGCCTGAAGAAATGTATGAGGAGTGTGCCGCTCACAACATATTCCTGCTGTAGACCGCAGACAGCGTTCGTAAGATGCAGTATATCGATGTAGTTATAGACAGCAAAAGCGCAAATACTGATACTTTTTATACCTACAGGGCTCCGGATGATGTGCGTCCGGGAGCCAGGCTGAAAGTGCCTTTTGCCAGGCGAAAAAAGAGCGTCGACGCCTATTGCGTAAGATGCGGTGTCACCAGCAGTCTGGATGATTCAAAGATAAAAGATATCGAATCATATGACCCGGCACGTTCCATCAACAGAGAAA
>SVCR01000028.1 GCA_015058265.1 Clostridiales bacterium | reverse complement strand
CGGGCTGCGGTACCTTAAGCATAAATACAATCACAAGATATCCGGCGGCGAGAAGAGGATGGCAGCGATAGCGACTATACTTGCCATGGAGCCGGAGGCCGTCCTGATGGATGAGCCGACTTCGGCTCTAGACCCATACAACCGCAGGGTCGTGATCAATACCATCAGAGAACTGAATCAGACCAAGATCATAACCTCGCACGACCTCGACATGATACTGGACACATGTGACAGAGTCATATTGATCTCAGAGGGAACAGTGGTCGCGGACGGAAGGGCGGAAGAGATCCTCCGCGATAAGGAACTCCTCGAGAGCCACCACCTTGAACTCCCGCTCAGCCTGGCGAGGCGGTAAGAAAAAAACACTCCGGCGGATGTTGTTGATATGCTCATTTCCATCCCACGGAGCTCTGAATGAAGATTATCTTTGACTATAATAATAAGCCGGCTCGTCGAAGCCGGCTTTATCTGACTGATATGGAATTAGTATATTACTACAGGATAGCCTGATCCTACGTTGTCTGCCATCTTCTTGGCTGCGGCGTCAGGGCAGTTGACGCATCCGTGGGAGCCTGCGGTCTTATATATCTGGCCGCCCCATTCCTTCCTCCAGCCGTTGGATCCGTGGAAACCCTGTCCTCCGTAGAACGGGATGAAGCAGTTGACCGGGCTGGCATATCTGGTACCGTCGCCGTTCTCACCTTTTAATGTCGTCGGACCTGTTACATACTGGACTATGAATACTCCACGTGCCGTATCATGTCCCGGCGCTCCTGTCACACAGTCGCAGTCTACGATCACTTTGCCATCCTTATAGCACCATACGTGCTGGTCGCTAATTGAGACTTCTATATAGCTGTTGCCGATACCCTTGTTGCCGTTGTATTTGACCTGATCCCACTTCATGTCGAGAGTCTTATCCTCCTGCGCCTTGAGTGCGGATCTCAATTCCTCCTTCATTCCGTCTTTGCTGAGGATCCTGCCGTAATTCACGCCCTTGACGGTTATATCGCTTCCGCCGTGAGTGGTGAAGTGGTATGACTCATTGTACTCGTTGCACTCTGAAGCCAGGTCTTCAACGAAAGCCGTGATCTTCTTCTTGCGGAATTTTACGCCATCGTCTGTGTACTTGACCATCTTGTCCAGCTTGTCCGGAGTTATGACCGTCGTCTCTCCGTCTACTTCGTATTCCAGCTTGAATGAGAGATTGTCTTTGCAGTACTTGAGCCGGTCCTTGAACTCCTTGGAATCAACAGTTATATCCGGCATGTCGATGATTTCTTCCTCGGTCAGATGAGCGGAGGACTTGCCTTCAGATATGCTTTTGAATGCAATGCCCATGACAAGCTCGGGATCGATCTCATTTCCGACCACTTCTTTTACAGTCCTGAACTCGAAGTCAGAAAGATCCACATAAGCGTCCACAGAAGGGCTCTTCCTGGAATTGTTGCAGAAGGACAGCTTCTTTATCTGCTCAAGGAACTCCTCGTTCTCTTCCGGGGTGACCTTTATCTCATAAGTATTCTCGATGTGCAGGAGACTCTTGATCTGCTCGAGCAGCTTTATCTTAGAGAGGACTGTATCCGCAGGGATATCATAGGAGAGGGACTCTTTCGAGACACCGTAATACTTCCCCTCATACTCAAAGGAGAAAGGCTTCTCGCTCATGGTTTCGGCTATCTTGGCCGAAGCCTGGTCCGGAGTAAGTCCGGCAACATCGACGTTGTTTATTTTAGTGTAAGGAGGGAATACTTCCGGCTCCGGGTCATATAAGAAATATATGCCGGCTCCGGCTACAGCAGCCAGACCGATCAGTATCCCTATTATTGTTCCAAGTACTCGTTTCACGTGTTCCGGATCTCTTTCTACTTAACATATCTTTGGCAGATATTATAGCACAAATCCTCCATGCGTGTGATCATTCACACCTGCTGAGGGTGGCGAAGCAAAAGTATAAAGGCGAGACCCTACAAGATCTCGCCTTTATACTTTACATTTTTAAAGAGGTTTTCTTCGAGGCTGATATAAATCAGCAACTCATGGTATTAAATTGTTAGCGTTATTCTTATCCGAGAAGGAATCCGTGTCTGAGAGGATCATCCGGATCTATATAGAACTTACCTGTGCCGGTGATGTAAGCGCTTCCTGTGATATTAGGGATGACTGCATCGAAGTCGCCGACTTTGGTAGTTCCTGTCAGCTCACCGATGAATTTAGTTCCGATAAAGCTTTCGTTGACATATTTCTGATTGAGAGGAAGTTCATTCTTGCTGTGGAGGAATGCCATCTTAGCGCATGTTCCTGTACCGCATGGTGATCTGTCAGCTGAATTCTGACCGAATACGACAACATTTCTTGTGTCGCTGCCCTCGTCATGAGGCTCACCGTAGAACTCGCATACATCTGTAACTGTGATGTTCAGCTCAGGATGCTTGATCTCAACTTCTTTGTTTACCTGAGGAAGGATCTTCATTCCCAGCGGAATGAGCTCGTTTACTGTTGATGTGCTGATGTCCAGTCCGAACTGGGATACATCTACAAGAGTAAAGAAGCTGCCGCCGAATGAGATATCGTACTTGATCTCTTTGCCGTCGATCACTGTTGTGAGATCGCTCTTGTACAGGAAAGCAGGAGCATTAGTGAGTGTTACGCTCTCGACCTTGCCGTCCTTGACGTTAGCTTTGACTCTTATGATTCCTGCAGGAGCGTCAAGAGTAACATAAGTTACAGGCTCGACCGCCTCTACGATCCCGGTGTTGATGAGGACGGTAACCGCGCCGATAGTGCCGTGACCGCACATGTTCAGACATCCGGCAGCTTCGATGAAGAGGATTCCGTAGTCTGCTTCTTCGTGTACAGGCTTAGTGATGACTGCGCCGAACATATCCTTGTGTCCGCGAGGCTCATACATGAGTGCTGTTCTGATCCAGTCGTAATGCTCGAGGAAGTATTCCTTCTTCTCGATCATAGTGTTGCCCGGAAGATCAGGCACACCGCTCAGGACTATCCTGGTCGGTTCTCCCATCGTGTGGGAATCTACGACGGTAAAAGATCCATCGAATCTCTGCTCATCGATAATCGGCGTTAAGTTCATTTCCATGGGTTTTGCCCTCCTTCTAACTAATAAAGATGTTTAAACATGTATATCGCCATGTCGCTATGATCCGCAAATATATAGTCATATATTGATGATTGGATGCTAACACCGGTGCAGTTCGTAAGAACAGCGCTTTTTTTTCATATACTCCATGAAAAAAATTAATATACATGCTGTCGGCCGGGTCCTGCTTGCCATCGCCTTTTCTTTTTTCATTTTTTGCCTGCCTATGTTATCATGATATCAGGAAATATATACTATTTTGTTCGGAACGATCTGAGCAGTCAGATCAACATGGGACACAAGCATTTGCTGCAACCGGAAATCATATATATAAAAGGAACATAGGTATGAAGAAGTTTGTGACGCGGGATGGCGTGGGGTTGAAATTAAATATAGATAAGGACAACGAGGAGCTTATCAGGATTTTGAGCAATATAATCCCGAGATTGTCATATGAGGAGATCCAGGACGGAGAGCTCGAGAAGCGGCTCAAGGATGTGGAACTGGAATATGTGAAACTGTCATCGGGCGAGGATATCAAGAAACTGTTTCTCAGCAACGCCATATTCAATGCTATTTCAAAACCGCCGGGGTTCTGATCGCCCGATCATCCAGAGGTGACTGATATGTTTGGAAAGAATTTTGAACTGAATGAGAAGACGATGCCTATCGTAGAAGAGATAGGCCGTCATATGCCGGGAGGGTTCTTCATCTACAAGGCCGAGCAGCCTGAAGAACTCATCTACGCTAACGAGGCATGCTTCGATATCTTCGGCTGCGATGACCTCGAGGACTTTAAGCAATACACCGGCTTTACCTTCAGGGGAATGCTCCATCCGGAGGATTATTCACATGTCTCAGAGTCGATCGATGAACAGATAAGTGAAGGCGATGACAATATGGATTATGTTGAATACCGCATAATCCGTAAGGACGGTTCTGTACGCTGGGTCGATGACTATGGCCATTATACTGAGACTGATACGTATGGCGGGATCTACTTTGTCTTTATCTCGGATATCACCGGAAAACGTGAGATGAGGGAGAAAGCGTATCTGGAAGCTATACAAGAGGTAAAGCAGACAGAAGAAGAGAACCGCAGACTTATGGAAGAGGTCCAGTCTGCAGCCAGTCTTGTAGACTTCATGGCATCTATTTCTTCACTTCTGACGAATATGCCTGCTATGAGTTTTTCCAAGGACGCGGAAACAAGAGTATATCTTGCCTGCAATCAGGCATTTGCCGAATATGCGGGAAAGGATTCTCCTGCAGCTGTCGTCGGACTGACTGACCATCAGATCTTTGATCCGGTAACAGCTGCGCATTTCGTGGAGGACGATGACAAAGCCCTTGCAATGGACGGGCCGTATATCTTCTTTGAAGATGTCCCGGATGCTACCGGCAAGGATTTCCGGAATCTCCAGACAACCAAGACTAAGTTCAAGGATGACTCCGGCAGGATCTGCTTGCTCGGCATGTGTGTGGATGTAACAGAGATGACGCGCATCAAGACAGCAGAGGCTGAGAATCGCGCGAAGCAGAAAGAACTCGAGGCGCGTGTTGCGCTGCAGGAGCAGATGCTGGAACAGTACGGAATGATCACTGCTATGGCTTCCGATTACCGCAGCGTATATCATGTCAATCTCGATGATGATGATGCTGTGTGCTACCGTGCTGACCCCCACGATAAGGATCAGCATCCGGTTGGGGTGCACTTCCCGTTTTATGATCGCTTCGCTTACTACGGAAATACATATGTCGATCAGGAGTACCGGGAGGGCTTCCTGAAATTCATCGAACCGGATAATATACGTGAAGCTCTTTCAAGTGAGAACATAATAAGCTATCGCTATCTGGCAAAGAGAAACGGTCAGGAATACTATGAGATGTTCCGTATGGCCGGCGTCCGTCATGCAGGCGAGCGTAATGACAATATAGTACATGCCATCGGAGTCGGCTTCACTATCATCGACGCGGAAATGCGTGAGACCATGGCGAGAAACAGGACTCTGGCAGAAGCTTTGGCCGCGGCAGAGGAAGCGAACAAAGCCAAAACTGCTTTTCTCTCCAGCATGAGCCATGAAATACGTACTCCTATGAACGCTATCATCGGACTCGACAGCCTGGCACTGCGAGACGAGACTTTGTCCGATGTGACAAGGGGATATCTTGAGAAGATCAATGGAAGCGCAAAGCATCTGCTGGGCCTGATCAATGACATATTGGATATGAGCCGCATCGAGTCAGGAAGATTCGTGCTGCGCAATGAAGAATTCTCCTTCAGCAATATGCTCGAACAGATCAACACTATGGTCATGTCTCAGTGCCGCGATAAAGGTCTGACATTCGAATGCCGTGTCAACGGACATGTAGACAACTACTATATCGGCGATGATATGAAGCTCAAGCAGGTGCTGATCAACATACTCTCTAATGCTATCAAGTTCACCGATGCGCCGGGCAGCATAACGATGACAATAGACGCGCTGAACGAATATGGTGACCAGACGACACTGAAGTTCTCGATCAGGGACACAGGTATCGGTATGGACAAAGCGTTCTTACCTAAGATCTTCGACTCATTCACGCAGGAGGACAGCAGCCGGAACAACAAGTACGGCAGCACGGGCCTCGGAATGGCTATCACGAAGAGTATCGTAGAGCTGATGAACGGGACCATAGATGTTGAATCTGAAAAGGGTGTAGGCACGGAATTTACGGTCGTGATCACGATGAAAAAAAGCAACCATCAGGATCAGGATATGGAATCATTCAACATCAAAGACTTGCACGTGCTCATTGTGGATGATGATCCGATCGCTTGTGAGCATGCTTTGGTCGTGATGGAGGAGGCCGGGATCAGATCTGATACTGCATCAAGCGGCAGAGAGGCTCTTAATATGTTGGACATCAACCATGGCAAGCAGGATCCGTTCAATCTGGTGCTGCTTGACTGGAAGATGCCGGAGATGGATGGCATCCAGGTAGCTCGGGAGATCCGCAGCCGGTACAGCAATGAGACAACAGTCATAATCCTGACGGCGTATAACTGGGATGAGATCATGGACGAAGCTCTGCATATAGGTGTGGACAGTTTTCTGGCAAAGCCTCTGTTCGCTTCGAATGTCATCGATGAATTCACACGCATCGCAAGAAGAAACAGCATGAATATCCTGCGCGAGAAGGGACGCGCGGATCTGAACGGAAAACATATTCTGCTGGCTGAGGATGTCATCATAAATGCCGAGATCGTAAAGGAACTCCTCGGAAGCCGCGGAGCCCTGATAGATCATGCCGGTAACGGCCGTATAGCTGTGGAGATGTTCAGCAACAGCGAGCAGGGGTATTACTCCGCTGTCCTTATGGATGTCCGCATGCCGGAGATGGACGGACTGGAAGCGACATCAGTGATAAGGAGTATGGGCAGACCTGATGCAGAGACTATCCCTATCATCGCCATGACTGCGAATGCTTTTGACGAAGATGTACAGCGCTCACTCCAGGTCGGCATGAACGCTCATCTGTCCAAACCGGTCGAGCCGGATCATCTGTTCCGTACACTGGAAGAACATATCTGGGAGAACGAGCACAGGGCAAACTGATGCCTGCGGAAAGGGCCGGAGCATAAAGAAATGGAAAAGCCAGACGGAAATCGTCTGGCTTTTAAAACCATCGTTATCAGCACTAAGCCTTATGCTTCAGGATCCCAGTCGACCTGGTCACGATAGCTGCCGAAAGGTGTAACAGGCAGATATACGTTGAGGGCAAAGCTGCGCTCATCAAGGTCGTCACTTCCCGGAACTATGGTTATACATATAGACCAGCCGCCGTCAAATGCGAACTGGATAGTATCCTGAGAAAGCTCACCATATCTGCCGTTCGCGAATCTTACGTCAAGCAGCTTGGTAGGGAACTGAACTGACGGAGTCAGCAGATTGTTGTTGTGAGCCATGCGGCCGAGTCCTCTGCGCGAGTTGACAGCGCCGATACGCGTCGCCTGAACTTCATCAATAGGATTGATATAGTAGTAATCGATCTTCCCGTAGAAATAATCTATCAGGCGCTGAGGTGCTTCCGGATGATCCTTGCAGATCCTCGGGATCTCATCACCTATAGCCTGGAGCATCGGTTTGATCAGTGTGCTGTATACGAACGGATCATCCTTACGGAGCTCGGACCATTTCTCTTTATCGTGTGGAGCGAAGCTGAGCAGGATCTTGTTCATATCCAGGAAATAATCCTGTGAACATGGAACTCCGAATATCCTGTCGCCGAAGTCGTCGATCTCATTGAACGAGTTCGTCACGGTGTTCATGAAAACGTCCATGTCGCGGTCTGCTACCGGCATGGTAGCGAGAACTTTGGCATCGCTCTTGACAGACAGGGCAACACGCCAGTCGAGGTCTGCTCTCTCCAGAAGGATCTCTCCGAATGAGTCTTTCTTAAGTCTGCGGTGCTGGTCGTTAAATCTGATGAAAAGCGGGTCGCCGCTCTTATCGAAGAGGAAAGGCTCTTTGGATACGATGCGGCGGATAGCCGGTCTTGCCTGTCTGAGGTGAAGGTCCTTCTCATCGGACTCTTCCCAAAGCTGCATATATTCCTTATATGCATTATTCTCTTCGAGTTTATATGGAATATCATTCTTCTCAAGGATCTCTTCAATAGACTTAAGGGAAGCTGCTACAAGTAAACTGTTGATCATACTGGTATATCCTCCTTGATAATAGTTCAGGATAACTGTTTTAATGAAACACTGACTGACATGCGGGCTGACCGGAATGGGAGAGACCGCATACCATGTTTATTATAGGCCATCTTCGGGAAAAGCTAAAGTAAAACCATGCTATATGTTTTGGCTTTTTTTAGTCCAATCACGCTTCCCTGATGCCTTTTTCTGATTGAAAATGAAGACGATGACTGGCAGTAAGACTTTCTTGTAAACAGAAACAGTCATTTAGATAGCTTTTCTCTATTGCCTGAATGCCAGCTATAACAATGAGCTATTGGCGGCGCCCATTTACGGCTGATAAGATTAATTGTGCGGTCAGGCTGTGCCAGAACTGTATTGATCAGGCCGACCGCAGTGAAGTGTTGACTAGTATTTATAGGGAGGAATGATATATGTCAATTGAACTGGAATATGCAATGGAGCATAAGAATGATCCCGCAGTACTTTGCTGCAGAATGGAGCCGGGTGAGATCTCACATCACAATCTCGAAGACCCTGCTATTTTTCCTGATCTTATCGATACGGGGCTCCTCAACATTGATGGATGCATCACTATCGGACAGGCTATCGGCGCAACACTGAAGGAAACATCTGATTCCCTCACACCGCTCACACCTGCTATCGTAGACAACATCCAGGATCCTGATGCAGGCGATGACGCTCCTGCAGAGGAAGCAGCTGAAGAAGCTCCTGCAGCTCCTGCTATGGCAGTTCCTGAAGGAACTCAGGTTAAGGTCGGCGGCGGAGTAGTCAAGCTCTACATCGCTGAGGGCAAGGACATCTCCATCGAGTTCCCAGTATAAGGATCGGAAGATCAGCAGTTGATCAATGAATTAGCGAATTACCCTCTGTCACCGTGTGATGGCAGAGGGTATTTGATTGCAGATAAAGATTGGAAGAGTTTGCTATAGAGCAGCTGGCGCAAATCGGGCCTCCGTTATTGATTCCATCTATACAAAAAAATGATCGTAAATGATAAAATCAAGCTGTACTATGGGTTCCGCCGGAATGCCGGAGCATATACTATGAGTTCCGACAGGAAGTAGAAGCGAGAAAAGAACGACGGAGTGAAGAAAGGAAGCAGCAGAATGGATAAAACGCCGGCTACAGAATGCATACACTGTCATCTATGCCGGGAGAGCTGCAGTTTCCTTTCAAAATACGGAATAGACATAGGTGATACGGATAAGCTGAAGGAACTGGCATATCACTGTTTCCTGTGCGGGAAATGCACAGAGGTGTGCCCTGAGGGGATCGACGGGAGACAGACCGTCATCGACATGCGCAGGGAGATCGCTTCCTCAGATGAGAAGGCCGTTGAGAAGAAGTATAAAGGTCTGCTGGGAGAGAAGCGCAACTACAAGTTCCGCAACTGGAAGCGTGTCACATCCGGATCCGTATTCTTCCCGGGATGCAATTTCCCTTCGATGTATCCTAAGACAACTGCGTATCTGTCAAAGCTGTTCGGCGAAGCCGGTATAGGGACTGTCTACGAATGCTGCGGAAAACCTGTAGCAGAGCTCGGTCTGGCCGGAGATGAAGAGCGGATATTGGAAGAGATCCGCACCCGTCTCAAAGAGAACGATGTGACAGAGATAGTCACGGCCTGTCCTAACTGCAGAGAGTTCTTCGGTGACAAGCTCGGTATTAGGATAGTCAGCGTATATACCAAGCTGACCGAAATGGGCATCGGGAACAAAGTGCATGGAGATGCAGCTTTCTATATTCCTTGTCCTGATAGAGCGGATCGGATATGGATCGAAGAGATCAGACCGTATATAGAAGGAAATATATCCTTCGTTGACGGAGTGCAGTGCTGCGGCCTCGGGGGCAGCGCGGCAGCCGAGGAGCCGGAGAAAGCAGCGAGCTTTACCGGAGATATCAGGAATTCGTGCTCAGGCATTGAGCAGCGGCTGTTCACATATTGTGCTTCGTGCATGGGGCAGTTCGGCAGGAACGGCTTCAGATCAATAGAGCACATACTTCCGGTCATACTGGGCATAGATGAAGGGCCTGACACCGGCAAGTCTTATATCAACAGAGTCATAACCCGGTTCAAATGATCCGGATTAAATACATATCGCGTGACAGAAGTGCCCGCCGTAAAGCGCGTAACTTACATCAGCGCGCGTGAATGAAAAAATGCTCATAATAAATTAAATAAACGCACATAACTTCATTAGCGTGCGGGAATCAATAATGTTCATAATATCAGGTATTATATTCATAAAGGAGGAAACAGTATGAAGAGAAATGCAGGAATGAAGAGAGTCGCGGCTTTCATTCTCGTATTTATGTTCGCCTTTGTCTCCGTGTTCGCCGTTTCACCATCGACTGCTTTTGCTGCAGCGAAGAGACCGGCTAAGGTAAAGGGAGTCAAAGCAGTAGCGAAGTCATCTTCTTCCATCAAGATCACATGGAAGAAGACTAAGAATGCAAAGAAGTATCTTGTATTCCGCGCTACGAGGAAGAACGGCAAGTATAAGAAGGTAAAGACAACGACCAAGAGAAGTTTTGTCAACAAAAGCCTCAAGGCAGAGAAGAAATACTTCTACAAAGTCAGAGCGATCAATGGAAAGAAGAAGGGCGCGTTCAGTTCAAAAGTGAGCGCTAAGACCAAGAAGAAGACAGCTCTCGAACAGGTGGAAGTCAATACCGCAGCTAAGACAGTTACGATCAGTGCTAAGGTCAATGGTACCTACTTTAAAGAATCCACCCGCCACCTGATGGTAGACAGGGATGGCTTCAATGCAGGAAAGGCTATTCTTACAAGCTACTGCTCTCCTGTGGATCTGTATAACGGACTTGTCAAGGCAGGCGGTGTATCGTGGTCTAAGTCTGCTGATAAGACACTGAAAATGGCTTCAGGCTCGAAGAAGGGAGAAAAGATATCCGAAGCAAACGCGGAGAACAAAAACTACAGCTCGATGGATGTGATGATCAGCTGGGCTGATAAATCATATGGTCTCAGCGAGGTACTGACTACTGAAAAGGGCGGAAGCAAAGCACCTAAAATCAACATGGTATTCAGCGGCAACCCGGGGGCTGCTAAGAAGACTCCTTCCGGCTGCATGGTATGCCTTGACAGCTGCTACATCGGGATCGTTTCCAATGATAAGTACGGATGCTGCGATATAGATGAGGGCAATCCTACTGTATTTGCAAGAAAAGATATTCTTCCGGCTGACGGAACAGTAGTTAAGGTGACATTCACACTTAAGTAGGGCAGGACCCCGTAAGTGCTATTAGAAAATAGCAAACAGCAATTGACAACTGATAGAAAAAAAAGAACTCCAGATCGATGATCCGGAGTTCTCTTTGTTCTGTAACGCATAACTCTTCTATCAGGAGAATCAGCTTGTGATGTGTGAGCCTAGAACCTGACAGCTCCGGAATTACCGGAATAGTATTTCTTCCCGTTTACTGTGCGGAATGACCTCACTCTATAATAATATTTTCTGCCGGTGCGCTTCTTCTTGCTGAGACGGAAGGTCGTAGAAGAAGGCTTCTTCAGAGTCTTGATCACTTTATATTTTCCGCTTTTCTTCTTTGCCCTCAGCACCTGATAGCCTGATGCCGGCCTGGATCTCTTCCATTTGAGCTTGGCCTTCTTTGAACTGATGCGTACGAGCTTGAGTGATCTTACCGCGCCCGGCTTCTTTACGGATGATGCAGACTCTTTCTGCCCCGGATCATCATCTCCCGGCGGATCTACAACCGGATCGTCTCCTCCAGGCGGATCTACAACCGGATCATTGCCTTCCGGAGCGGGATCTATCGTTACTGTGATGGCTTTGGAATTGCACTGCTTGAAGGAATCAGTCTCACTTGCTACGGCATAAGGATATGCTTTGCCCGGCCCTTTGATAGTAACAAGCCCGTCCGGGGATACATCTATGGCATCGTTCTTACCGACCTTGAACGTCACTGTTCCGTCCGCAGGAGGCAGCAGCTCTGCGCGGATATAGAACGGCTCATCGCCGACTTGGCGTGATAGTTGC
>SVCR01000027.1 GCA_015058265.1 Clostridiales bacterium | reverse complement strand
TTGTTTGGCTGCCTTGCATAACATTTAATAATCATTAATGAGTATATTGTGTTATAATGTATTCCGTAGGCATATTTGTAAATTCTAATTTAAGGGAGGCATAGAGCCGTGCAGGGAAAAACTTTAGAGACGATCCATAACGCCGTTCAGATGGCGACAGACGAGGTAGAAAAAGTCATCATCGGTAAGGACGACGTAGTTCGCAAGATCATGATGAGTATTCTTGCAGGAGGACATGTCCTGATCGATGACGTACCGGGAGTTGGAAAGACTTCTCTGGCTGTAGCATTCGGTAAGGCGCTCGGCCTGAACTATAACAGAATACAGTTCACACCGGACATTCTTCCTTCGGATATCGTCGGCTTTACTATATATAATAAAGAACTCGACAAATTCACATACATGCCGGGTGTAGTCAATGAGACCAATCTGCTGCTTGCAGATGAGATCAACCGTACATCCAGCAGAACGCAGTCTGCACTTCTCGAGGCTATGGAAGAGAAGCAGGTAACAGTTGACGGAACGACTCACAAACTGCAGGAGCCGTTCATAGTTATCGCGACTCAGAACCAGGTAGGAACAGCAGGAACACAGCTGCTGCCTCATGCTCAGATGGACAGATTCCTCGTAAGACTCAGCGTAGGATATCCTGACAGAGAGAGCGAGATGCAGGTGATCAGAGAGAGACAGACAATGGATCCATATGCTAACGTCAGAAAGGTCCTCAACCAGCAGCTCGTCAAGACGATGCAGGAAGTAACTCTCACAGTCACATTGAGAGATTCTGTCGTTGCTTATATTGCAGATCTCGTAACAGCTACCAGAGAGGATTCACGTGTTGAACTCGGTATCAGCCCTAGAGGAGCTATCGCTGTCAGCCATATGGCCAAAGCCTGCGCACTCATGAAGGGTCGTGACTATGTTACCGAGGATGACGTTCTTGAGATATTCCCTGATGTATGTGCTCACAGGATCATCCTCACTCAGAAGACGAGAGCGGCACACAACGGGACCAGAGAAGTCCTCGATCAGATCGTGAAGAGCGTTAAGGTCCCATATTCTGTATAGGCAGGTCAGAGAGACAGATGATCAGAAGAAGAATAGAATGGCTGCTGATACTTATTGCATCAGCAGTGCTGTATCTCTTTGATAACGGAACTGCGACACTTGCTTTGCTTGCAGCGTGCATATGCGCGCCGGTTTTCTCGTGGGGTCTTGTTGCTTTGTCAGGAAGACATCTTCAGATCTCTTTCGCGATGGATGGGGAAGACGTACAGGAAGATGATGAAGATCCCGGCGCCGATGAGGAAGAGGAAGCAGAAGAGGGATCCGGACGCGGAAAAAGAAAGCGCAATAAGAAACGCAGGAAGAAGGAACGCAGAGACAGAGACCGCCGCAACAGGCGCAGATCCGGATTGTTCAGAAGGAAAGGAAATAAGGATTTCAACGACCCGTTCGGAGCGGACAGCAAGGATGATGAAGATGAAGGCTACAAGATAAGATTCACCATCAGAAATCCGGATATCATGCCTGTATCAGGCGTAGAAGCTCGTGTGAGATGCACCAACCTCAGGACGGGCGAGAACGAGTTTATCGTTCTGAACAAATCTGTAGCTCCCCGAGGAGTATCGGAGAACACTTTCACCGTCAAGCCTTCGCATGCGGGAAGATATGAGATCACTGTTGACTCACTGAAGATCCTCGATCCGCTTCAGCTTTGGGGCAGGAAGAAGGAGATCAACGATGACATCTATATTACCGTCATGCCGGATATCGTCGACATGGCTCTGACTGTGACGAGCAGTGCGGCATCCATGCCTGAAAGTGACAGATATCGCGACGGAAAGCGTGGAAACGATCCCGGTGAAGTACTTGAGATAAGAGAGTATACCCCGGGAGATTCGATAAAGAACATACACTGGAAGCT
This sequence comes from Clostridiales bacterium, assembly GCA_015058265.1. The sequence continues at coordinate 9,922 of SVCR01000027.1, read as the reverse complement.
GTCGGAGAAGACTGACAAGCTCCTGGTCAAAGTGCTCGGTATCCCGGTCACGGATCAGTTCATGGTAATACTGGATAATGCGGCAGATGTAGGACTCAATCCGGACGCGCTGGACTCCATCGCTTCGGTATACGCATCGGTGCTCAGCAGTCTGTCTGACAGCATGATGCCGTTCACTGCCGGATGGACAGACCCGGCTACAGGCCTGCCGGTATTCCGTAAGGTCATGAATGATCATGATCTCGCGGCGGCGTCAGATGAATACCTGGCGATACCTGCGGTAACACAGAGCGCTTTCGAAAAGATAGAAAGAGAAATAATCGACAGCAGATTTGCTCACCTCATTATTGTCGGTTCGCGTATACCTGACGGACTGAATTCCATTACCAACGGATGTCAGGTCACGATATTGATGTACGGAACGGACATGTCAGGCAAGACGGATGAAGGAGCAACATTTATAGGATTTGACGAACAGACATACAAGACTGAACTTGCAGGAATAGAGGTTTGATTTGAGCAGATTCAAAGCATCAGATTACATAGACTTTTTAATGAGAAGAGAGAAGGATCCGGAGACAGAACCCGAATCGGTCACATCTGCTGATCAGAATGACGAATTTGCTGTTACTCTTAGGAATACTTCACCTATGCTGCTGCTCAACGAGAGCAAGGGTATCATCAAGTCGGGAGATCTGGCTGTCAATATCGCGACAGCGGCTGTGTTGCTGGCAGCGTCATCGGTTCTCCTGATGCTTGCTGAAGCTCCTGAACTCATCCCGTTTGCGATTGCAGGATCTGTCGTTTTCGTAGTGCTGAGGATAATCAGCGAGAAGCTCGGCGGCAGAACAAAGCTCATCAGCGCGGCAGTGTGTGTTGTACTGCTGGCAGCGACAGCGATAATACTTCGCAAGTATGTATGGAACGGGTTTGAGCTGATAATGAACCAGCTGTATCAAGTCGGTGAGGAAGCCCAGGCATACGCATACAAGCATTTCTCAGTCGGAGCGACCGGAGAAGAGAACCCTGAGATGTGCATGAGATCAGCTGTTGTGTGGATATCGACAGCTGTCGGGGTGCTGCTTTCCCTTATACCGGGAGGTCATCACCGCGGGGTCAACACCCTGATAGTTACCGTGACTCTCCTGATAACAGCGTATTACGGCATACTTCCGGCATCGGCGGGAGTGGCTGCTGTTGTCATCACTTTGATCATTTCGTTCTGCAGCAGCAGACTCAAGACCATGTGGCCTCTGCTGATAGCAGTGTCGCTTGTCCTCGGCGCGATCATATTCATCGATCCGGGCGAATTCGGGCCTGTATCCAGAGCCAATGAGAATCTCAGAGATATATTCTCCATGAGAATGGCCAATATTGAGGGCAACGATCCGTTCATGGAAGAAGACATGATGGATGACGAAGATGACTACGAAGAAGGCGGCTTCATGGACAGCATCCGCGATGGTATCGAAGGCGTCGGAGCAGGTGTGGTAGCTGCGATCATCGCCGTTGTCATACTGCTGTTGATACTGGCGATCGCTTTGCTCGTACACAAGCATCTTGAGAAGAAACGCAGGAAGATTAGAGCAGGTATAGACAGTCCTGAACCGGCGGTAGCTGTCGGAGCCATGTTCCCATATGCTGTGAGATGGCTCAAGGCATATGGCATCCACACTGAAAATGAGCCTTTCTCAGCACTTGTCAGAACTGTCAGGATGGAGACGGGCAAGACGTACAGCGGCAGATTCGAAGAGATGCTCGAACTCTGGAAGAAAGCTGTATACAGTGATCATGAGATCACACAGCAGGATAGGTTCGATATGGATCGTTTCCTGAAAGAAACTATAGATATGACTAAGAACAGAGCTGATTTCCGTGATAAGCTCAAGATAAGATTCAAATATGCTCTGTAATGCATGCTGTAATGAAATATCAGGATGTACTGAAGGTGGATTGAGATAATGATGAAAAAGAAAAATCCCGGAAACAGAATAATATGGCTGTTCCTCATGGTGACCATGGCGCTGACTCTCAGCGGCTGCCGTACTCGTCTGACCAATGATGCACAAGCTACTAATACTATCTCTGACCCGGATGGTATGGCGCTGGAGAATTTCGAGATGCGCAGGGATGACCTGGAAATGGGCGATTCCAAGAAATCTCTCTTCTCCGGATTGTTCCCTGACAATGGTTCGGACGATGAGGATTACGGCTTCGATGAAGAAGACTTGGAGTCATTCGATACCGAGGCTGAAGAAGACGACTATGTGTACGATGACAGTGAACCAACTGACCCTAACACTGATCCGACCAATCAGAGATCAGGTACTACTCCGAGCAGGACGAATCCTGGAACTAATCCGGGAGGGACGACTCGAACAGTTACAGTATCTGTTTCGCTGAACGCTAACGGTGGTTCTCTCACTACCAATACCGTTACACGCTTCAGCGGACGTGCATACGGTACTCTTCCTGTGCCTACGAAGAGCGGATATACATTTGACGGCTGGTATACAGCAAAGAAGGGCGGGAGCAAGATCCTCTCGACTTCCATAGTAGCTTCCGGCAAGACCAAAGTGACACTCTACGCCCACTGGAAGAAGAAGGCTTCGGAGACAGATAATAAAGAATATACAATCACCTTTAATCCTAATGGCGGTACACTCAAGAACTCGTCTCAGATGATCAGAGAACTCAAAGTGGGAGACACGTTCGGGACACTTCCTAAAGTAACGCGTGACGGTTATACATTTGATGGCTGGTATACGAAAAAGACCGGAGGAGACAGAGTTACCAAGAGTACTAAGCTCTCGAAAGCAGGAAATATAGTTCTGTACGCACAATGGGAGAAAGACGAAGATCCTACTGAGGCATTGTATGAATCCTACAAGGAAGCTTTTGAAGAAGAAAAGGAATATTGCGATGTAAAGTATTTCTCGATAGATGATGAAGTTGATGAGGCACTCGATAGCATAGGTGCACAAAGTGTAAGTGAAGACGAAGTCAACGAAGAAGTCTGTGTGCTGGTAGTTGCAAAGAATCTGAGTGATGAGAGCAAGTCAAAGGCAATAGAGAAAGTCAAAAATCGTGAAAGCTTAAAAAATAAAACATTCAGGATCTTTGTCATTCCGAAGGCATTATCAAATTTACCTTCCGAAAAGAAGAAGGCTCTTGTGTATAAGATGCTTCTTTTAGACACTCTCAGCGATAGGGCGACTGAGCTTGATCCCGCAGGGGCTAATACCGCTCTGGAGGTCAACGCTAATTTAGACGAAATAACGCCGGCTTTTGAAATCCATGATGCTGAACCATCGGATGATCCTGACAATCCGGATGACCCTAATCCGGGTGATGATCCTGACAATCCGACACCTGATGAACAAGCGATACCTGTCGAGCCGACAGAGTCAGATGAAACTTCAGAAAGAGAAGAGGAAGAATAGCAATAACAGATGCATATCTCTGACATAACTGAATAATGCACTATAAAGGACGGGCGATGAGTTAGCCCGTCCTTTTCTACTCACGGAGTTTATGCCTCCGCTGCCTGCTTTCTCTTCCGGAGGACCACAATCGATATTACTGTGAGGATCGCAGCGACTCCGGCGGATATGAGTCCTATATCTATCGCCGCGTCTGAGAATACCGATTCCTGCATGACATTCACGAGATTGTCGACTGCCGGATCCAGGATCCAGAGGTCATTATCGAAGAACACGTGGTGGAATCTGGTGAAGAGGAGGGTGAAATCCTGCATCCCCATCAGAACCAATACAGCTGCGAATATCAATTGGGCGATGAGTGCTTTTATGTAACCTTTTGCAAGGATCGGTGTTACCTCCCGCCATACTTCGGATTGGGATGCCGATCCGGGTTTGCCGCTTGCCAGTTCCAGACGTTTTCTTGCGGAATAGTAGATCGCCAGGATCAAGCCGATGATCACCAGTATCGACACGACTCTCACTTTGACTGCTCCGAGAAATATATTCCTGCAGTCAGCCAGATGCTGCTTCTCGCGTTCAGTGAAGAATGGCACTGACTTTCCGTCTATAGTAGCCATAGTGTCATCGAGAGTGTCTATCCTGCCTATGCAGTAATCCAGCATCTGCTCAGTGATATATACAGCATCATCGAGCGACATTTCGCCTGTCACATACTGTGGAGTGTTGTATTTAGCATATTCTTTGTGCCACCATCCCGGGATCCAGTAACAGACTGCCTGTGTTGATGTGATAACAATGATAAGCAGCAGAAGGATCCCGCACAGGAATGATGCTGCCCGCTCATTGATTCCCGGTTTTCTGAAATCGGTCGTTTTTATCTGCATGAGTGTATCTCCATTTTTATACGAAATTGCGACCCTAATTATATTGCAGAGCAGAGAAGGGGGTCAAGACCGATGGATGATAAGTATCGAAGGTGAGAAACGGATCGATGCTCTAATGCATTTATACAAATACTTTAGCACGTTAAAGCGTGAATGTGATACAATAAGCTACACATTGAAAGAATAGCGGCCGGAGGTCATCCATGATTACTGAAAAAGAAAAACAGAATCTAGTTCAGTTTTACAGAGCTGTGCTTATGCTGGAGAATGAGGAGGAGTGCAGGAAGTTCTTCGATGATGTAGCGACCATCAAAGAGATCCTGGATCTTTCCGCGCGATTTGAGGTCGCGAGGATGCTCGACAGCGGGTCTGTATTCAGTGAGATCAGCAAGGAGACGGGTGCCAGTTCGGCGACTATAAGCCGCGTCAACAAGTGCCTTACTTATGGAGAAGGGGGCTATAAGACAGTCCTTGAAAGAATGAAGGACTGATCATTCATATACTTGAAAACAGGAACAGCCGGGTATCTCACGATATCCGGCTGATTTTTTACTCAAAAAGCTGTGCTGTTATTCGTTTGAATATCAGGTATTATATACATCGCAGCTCGCTATCCTTCATATTTGAAGCAATCCATGAACCTGAGCTTGAACAGGTTTTTCTCGTGAAGGGTGTCGATGCGCTCTTTGGTCGCAGGATCGTCGATCTCTCCGGTCCGGATATATCTGTCAAGGACCTCATACGTGAAGCCGAGCTTGTCCTCATCTGACATGCCTGAAAGACCATCAGAAGGAACCTTTTCGATCAGAACTGAAGGGACCTCAAGTACGCGGCCGATCGCTCTGATCTCAGCTGTAGTGAAGCAGGACATTGGGCTGAAATCGCCGACGGAATCTCCGTAGCGTGTCGAATAACCCACCCAGTCTTCCGAAAGATTGCATGTATTGACGACTCTTCCGTTTCGGCTCTGTCCTACTGCATAGAGAGTGGACATGCGCAGTCTCGGAGGAAGATTGATTATAGAATCCTTGCTGAGTTCTATACCTGATGCAGTGATCTCGCGGCAGATACCATCGAATGCATCTTTGATATTGATAATATAATGCTCGATACCGAGATGGTCGACAAGAAGCTTAGCCATATCGATATCTGACTGCTCTCCGTTAGGCATGAGAACACCGATAACTCTGTCTTTCCCGAGCGCTTTGACACACAGAGCGGCTGCGATGGAACTGTCTTTACCGCCGCTGATGCCGACTATGGCATTGCATCCCGGCCCGTTCTTTTCGAACCACTGTGATATCCATTCTGTTGTCGCCTGGGTCGCTTTGACTGCATCAAAACTCATAATTGTTCCTCCGGCCATGATTCGCCATTTCCTAGATTGTTTGACAATATGTGTGATCCCGAGGGATCGCCTGCGGCATATCGGATACGCACGCAGTTAATTACGGAATCCATTATAACACAGAGGTCGAGCCATGTGGTATACTGTAACACGATGATAAAAAACAACACAGAAGCGTCCGCTTCGGCCTGCTGAACCGGTCGGAAGCGGATAGCAATAAGGAGCATTTTTGATGAAAACATATTACATACAGGACCTTAAGGCGGATGAGGGACACAGATTCGATGACAGGTTTCTTGTAAGAAGCGCGGAGATCCGTGACGGCAATAACAATAAGAAACATCTGTATATGACACTTGGTGACGCGACGGGGGATATCCAGGCGGTCAAGTGGTCACTGACACCGGATGAGCTGGTATCGTTCAGCAGGATCAAACCGGGAATGATCATTTCCGTGACTGCCAGATGCAAGGAATATCAGGGGAAGAACCAGCTCGTTATCGATGCGATCCACGGAAGAGCTAAAGACGATACGATCGAAAGATCGGATTTCTTCAGAGCTGCTCCGGAATCACCGCAGGATATGTATGACTATATAATCGGCAGGATAAATGAGTTCAAGGATGAGGATCTGAAGAGGCTTTGTCTGAGCTTTTATGAAGGAGAGCGCGAGCGGATCATGTACTGGCCTGCCGCAAAATCCAACCACCATGCGGAATACGCCGGCTTGCTGTATCACGTTAAGAGAATGATGATGATGGGCGAGAGAGCATGCGAAGTGTATACCAATCTGGATCGGGATCTGCTGCTGGCAGGTGTGGCACTCCACGATATAGAGAAGCTGAATGAACTTGATTCCGATGAGAACGGTGTCGTCCCTGAATATACTCTTGAGGGGAATATGCTCGGACATCTGGTCATGGGCGTCGCTTCAATCGGCGACAGGTGTCAGGAGCTGGGAATAGACAGCGAGAAGTGCCTGCTTATGCAGCATATGGCGCTGAGCCATCATTACGAGCCGGAATTCGGCAGCCCTAAGAAGCCGCTCTTCCCGGAGGCTGAGATGCTCCATTATCTCGATATGACTGATGCCAAAATGTTCGATATGGAGGATGCGCTTAAGACGGTCGAACCGGGCGGATTCAGTGAGAAGGTCTTCACTCTCGACAATCGCAGATTATATAAGAAGACTTTCTGAAGAACTGCGGAGATGTTTTAGATGCAGAAGGAAGGGAAACTCGGCAGGATAATTTTTAATAATCCTTCGAACGGCTATACTGTGGCGATCCTTGATTGCGAGGATGGTTCCGTCAGGATAGCCGGCTCTTTTGCTGAGCCTAAACCGGGCGCGGGATATCGGCTGGAGGGCAGGTTCACCATCCATCCTAAGTACGGTGAGCAGTTCAGCTTTACGAGCTATGAGGAAATGATGCCTGAAGGTGAAGAGGCTATATTCGAGTTCCTGTCAGCAGGCAATATAAGAGGGATCGGGCCGAAAATGGCCAGAATACTTGTTGATACTTTCGGAGAAGAGACCCTTACAGTCATCGAAGAGAATCCGTCAAAGCTGCTTAGCATCAGCGGGATCGGACCAAAGTCACTTCAGAAGATCACAGAGTCTTTCGGTGAGTCCAGAGAGTTCGCGAATACATCGATCGAGCTGCGCGAGCTCGGAATAGAGATGTCAGATGCCGTCAAGATATACAGAATATACGGGAAGGATTCAGTAGGGATCGTCAAGGAGAATCCGTATATTCTGACTGAGGACATACGCGGGATGACATTCCCGCGGGCGGATGCTATCGCGGAAAAGCTCGGCTTTGATCAGGACAGCAGCTACAGGATCGAAAGCGGGATCAGGTACGCTCTGAGGAGCTGGGCATCCGGCGGCAGCACACTGATGCCCGAAGAACTGCTGGCGGAGGAAACCGGCAAACTGCTGGAGCTCGGACCTGATAAAGTGAAAGAATCAATAAAAGATATGGTGTTCAGCGGAGAACTTGAAGAGGATACCGTTGACGATATCCCGGTCATCTATCTTTATGGCTATTACCACGCTGAGCAGAGAGTCGCATTCAACCTCGGCCGGATCAGAAATGCCGGCGAGAGGATCCTCAATGCAGACCCTGATGATCTGATACACGACGCTGAGGCGGGGATGGCTGCTGATGAACCTTCTTTCCTGGGACTGTCTGATGAACAGTACAGGGCAGTTCGCACCAGCCTGCTTTCCAATGTTTCCATTATCACCGGCGGTCCGGGTACAGGTAAGACTACTATCATCAATATCCTCGTCAGGATATTCAAGAGGCTCGGGCTGGAGACCGCACTTGCTGCGCCGACAGGCAGAGCCGCTAAGAGAATGGAAGAGGCATCCGGAGAACCGGCGATGACCATACACCGCCTGCTGGAATACGTATATTCCGAAGACGATGAAGAGCTGAACTTTGGCCGCAATGACGAGAATCCGCTCGAACAGGACGTGATAATCATCGATGAGGCGTCAATGATAGATATTATGCTGATGGACGGATTGCTCAAAGCAGTCAAGACCGGGACTTTGCTCATATTCACCGGAGATGCCGATCAGCTGCCTTCTGTCGGAGCAGGCAACGTCCTCAGGGATATGATCTCCAGCGAGTATATTTGTACTGTCAGACTCATGGAGATATTCAGGCAGGCCGGAGACAGCAGGATCATTATCAATTCCCACATGATCAACAACGGCGAATACCCTGAACAGGGCGGCAGGGGAGATGATTTCTTCATCCTCAACAGGAGCAGCGAGACAGAGATACTTGATACTATCAGAGAAATGGTCGAGGGAAGGCTCGCCAGATCTTTTGATTTCGTCAGATCAGCTGATGACATACAGATACTCACGCCTACTAAGAGGGGTGTTCTCGGAGCACCGAGTCTCAATTCAGTGCTGCAGGAGGTAGTCAATCCCGCGGAAGAGGGCAAAGCAGAACTCCGGATCGGAGCCAAGGTGTTCCGCTCGGGAGATAAGGTCATGCAGCTCCGGAACAATTACACTGCAGAGTGGAGAGACGCGATGACATGGGCGGAGGGCGAAGGCATTTTCAATGGTGATATGGGAACTGTTGAGAGCATTGATCCTGAAGATAAAACTATGGTCGTCAGGTCTGATGACAGGCTTATCACCTATGCAGGAGATATGTTCGACGAGATAGACCTTGCTTATGCTGTCACTGTTCATAAGAGCCAGGGTACTGAGTTCCCGGCGGTCATCATTCCGGCATGGAGATTCCCGCCGATGCTGATGACGAGAAACCTGCTGTACACTGCGGTCACCAGAGGGAAAAAACTCGTGCTGATCATCGGCGACCCGAGATGTGTTGGCTGGATGGTCGATAATAACAGAGCTGACGGCAGATATACAGGCCTTAAATACAGACTGGAGCAGCTGGAGTATTCAGTGTTCGGACTTTAGAAGCTGGATCAAAGCGGATCTCAAGACGTGCCGGCATGTAGATATCGATGTGCTTAGTGAGAGAATTATTAGTAAAGGAGATCGGACTCGCGATGCGGGTCCTTTGTATTTATGAGGGAATTTATCAGAAAATGCGGGAATATGGCTCTTGATCTGGCAGCACCGGATGGTCTCTACTGCGCCTGCTGCGGCAAGATCACAGACAGGAGCCGGACATACGGTCTGTGTAATGACTGCATGAAAGGGATCAAATGGATAGGGGCGAGGAAGTGCGCCAAATGCGGCAAGCGGCTGTCGGATATGAACCCCGGGGACAGATGCTTCAGCTGCAGAGAGCATGAGCACAGCTTTGACTGCGGATATACATGCGCGGAGTACGGCACTCACGAGAGAGCCATGATCTATTCTCTGAAATACGACGGGAGATCAGACATTGCTGATAAGATAGGCGAGATTATGTTTGACAGGATGTCTGCTGAGTTCGGGGCTGAAGAACTCAGTTCGATGTATGATATCGTGCTTCCCGTTCCTGTCCACAGAAGCAAAAGAAGGATAAGAGGGTACAATCAGGCCGGACTTATTGCAGGAAGATTTGCCGCGAGGGCCGGACTTCGTTGCAATGACAATATCCTTTACAGAAAAAGAGGAACCGCCAAAATGAAGGCGCTCGATCCTGATCAGCGCCGGGAGAATATACGCGGGGCATTTGCTGTACGCGACTTCGGACGGAATGATGTCAGCGGAAGAAGGATACTTCTGATCGATGACATCTACACTACAGGAGCGACAGTGG
>SVCR01000316.1 GCA_015058265.1 Clostridiales bacterium | reverse complement strand
TCGTTGCAGGATTTAATGCAGAGCTGTACGACTTCCTTATCATTCTTCATGATCATAGGTATCTTCATCTCTCCTACAACAGTGTTTGTGATTGCATTAGGATAAGTAGCTTCGAGATCAAGCTTGTCGAAGAACCTCTTTGAAACGCAGTCAGCAAGCCCCATTCCGCAGCCGTTTCCATGTGACTCCGGAGTCATGTCGAGTATGGCTACTCTCTGAGCGTCTATTCCGCCGCTTGCGCAGTCAGTCGGAAAACGTCCGGAGATGTTAGGGTCCATCCCGTCCCCGCTTATGTTCTTGCCTGCCTCATCGATTATGAGTACATCGCAGCTGTCAAAGAGCAGTCTTGGCATGTATGTTCTTGCACGGTCAAGCAGTACAGGTTCTTCCGTGACGATCTCTTCCGGAGTAAGCGCAACCAGTTCTCTTGTCTGATCATATGCATTCTCGAGAATGGCGAGGGCGCATGTTATCGGTGCATATTTGATAATGGCATTACCATACATCGGAATGTATTCCCTGAAGTGATGGAATCCGTCAGCATGGATCATTTCTGCGCCGAACTGTTTGCCGAGGCCGATAGCCATCATCTTCATGATGCCGCTCTCATAAGGTCCGCGGAAACCTGTGTGCGGCTTAATTCTTCCGCAAACTACGATTCCGTCAGCCTCATATGCGTTCTTATCGATCCTGACCGGACGGCCTGTTTCTGTTTTGCCGATCTCGGCGGTCTCCATTGATGAGATGATCTCGCATCCGATGAAGTCCTCTGTTATACCATACGACTCGATAACCTCGCGCTGGCCCTCTGCTGTAGCGCCGCCGTGGCTTCCCATTGCAGGTACTACGAACGGGATTGCTCCCATTTCCTTGAGATTGTCTGCAATACATTTGATTATCAGTGCTATATTGGCAATGCCCCTGCTTCCTGCAGTAATAGCCACTCTCATGCCCGGCCTGAAGGCTGAAGCGATCTTTTCCTGCTTCATTTCTCCGGCAATAACAGAAGGAATATCCCTGGCATCTATATGTGTTCCGTCGAAATTCTGTCTGATTGAAATCATTTCAGGTGTTTTTACGTCTTTTAACAGTTCAGATACGATTCCCATTTCTTCCTCCTTTATCCGAAGCCGGATCCTAATTGTTCTTCTTCTCCTGTGCCCATCTGGTAAGCAACATCTACAATATGGAGTCTGTGCGGATCACCTGCGGCCTTCTCATGATCGGCTCTACCAGATCTTCGGCAACATCCTGTATATCGTAAAGTGTTACGCCTGTATTATATCCCATCCTCTGAAGGACCGCACACAGTACCTCTGTCTGTGTATTTCCTGCGCCGGCTCCGAGGCCTCTGCAGCAGCAGTCTACATACTCTGCGCCTGCCTCATGAGCTTCCTTGAGATCATCGATAGTACCGATGCCAAGAAGAAGCAGTACTCCGAGTTTTGAAGTCTTTACTACTTCTCTTGCTGCACGGATGAGCTCAAGCTCAGGAGTTTCAGAAAAACCGTAGTTGATTGATGATCCTGCGATGCCGTCTCCGTGGCTGATCTCTATAATGTCTACTCCGCTCTTGTCAAGGCCGGCAGCGATTGTCTTTACCTGCTCAACACTCTATAAGAGAGCTGGTATCCATTCCTGTGTTTGATATTCTCGTTTCCTACTATGATATATTCAATATTCTGAAGCTCACAGAAAGTCTGAACGACAGTTACTGTATGGTCTGTTATCCGAGCCTTGCAGAAAAGGCGAGGAATTACTATATGTCTACAGAAGTGATCCCTGCGCCGGCTGTTACCGGAACGCCTGAGGAAATCACACAGCGAATCGTCATGCAGGTATTTCGTGAAGAGAATTATAATCAGTCAAGAACTGCCGCGCGGCTTGGCATCAGCCGCACGACACTGTGGAGAATGCTCAAAGACAATTAAAAATGCACCTCCGTAGAGGTGCATCCTGGAGCTGATGGGGGGAGTCGAACCCCCAACCTACGCATTACGAATGCGTCGCTCTGCCATTGAGCCACATCAGCATATTATTCGAGACGCATTCGTAATGCGCTGCTTCTTTTTTTGCGTCGCTCTGCACTTACCGCAGGAGCACAGCCGACGAAGGTCAACGTTCCCGACTCTGCGCCAACGGCGTACCATCCATGGGGAACCTTACATCAGCAAATGAATGCGTCGCGCTCCGTTAGTTTAACAGAGCGCGACAAGGAATTCAATATTTTTCTTCGAGTTCCAGGGATTCTCCCTCGATCCCGTATGCATCTTCAGTCCCGAGTTCCGATCCGTCATCTGTTACGGTCTTCACGAGTTCCGTGAGCAGGAGCGCAACATTGAAAAATGCCACCGTTACAGCCAGACCTGTTGAAAGGCCCGACAGCTTCTTCATGATTTTCTTTGCATCCATCTCGATCCTCCGTTTCCGGCATCAGTCTTTGCTTACTTCCCTGACCAGATTGAGCACTACGATCGCAAGGTTAAGGAACGCTATCGCAACAGTTATATTATTGATGATCTTTTTTCTGCTTTCGCTCATTTTAGTTTCCCCCTTTGCTGAGGATATTATACTCTGCGACGGCGCCTCAATGTCAATACTGTGATGCCGGATACCGAAGCCGCCAGAAGTGCG
>SVCR01000315.1 GCA_015058265.1 Clostridiales bacterium | reverse complement strand
GGGGAAAGAACGGAACGATCGAAGGATCCCTGCTTGTCGGCGCCGCATCATATGAGGCGTTCAGCGGACTGCTTGAAGAGATAGACGACTGCATCGTGGTGCTTGGATCGCGCGCGGACCATATCGAGTACGCCATAAAGAAACAGGTCCCGGCCATCATCATAACGGCGTCCAAGGAAGCGCCAGAAGTGGACTGCAGCGGATATGACGGGTCGGTATTCATAACAGAACTCGGCACGGCTGAGACGCTCAGAAGGATAAGGCTCGCAGAGTCAGTCGAATCCATGATGGAGCTGGCGACAGAGACCATCGACATAGACGATCTGTTCGTAGAGGGCAAAAGGATATTCACCAATTCCCACATCAGAGGACTTGCCGTGATGGAGAACGGGGAGTTCAAAGGATTTGTCACAAGACGCTGCTTCCTCGACAAGCCGGTCAAGAAAGTGATCATGGTGGACCACAATGAGCCGGCGCAGAGCGTGGAGGGAATAGAGACCGCGGAGGTGGTGGAGATCATCGATCACCACAGACTTGACTCGCTCTCGACAGCGACACCGATATTCATCGCGGCCGAGCCGCTCGGCAGCGCCAATACCATAATCTACCAGCTTTACATGAGACACGGCATCATGCCGGATGAGTACGCGGCAAGGACCATGCTCACAGGTATCATCGCCGACACGCTCATCCTCCGCAGCCCTACGACTACGGTACAGGATATGCAGGCGGTGGAGATGCTGGCAAGGCTCGCCAAGGTGCCAAGCGTTCAGGAATTCGGTGAGAAACTTTTCAGCATCACCGATAACCTCAAGACTCAGGTTCCGGAAGAAGCCATTCTTTCGGATTTCAAGAAATACGAGAACGGCGGCACAAAGATGGGCATTGGTCAGTGCGAAGTCACCACTCTCACGGATGTCAGGGAATACGCTTCGACATACATCGAAGCGCTGCAGAAGATCGCTGACTCACAGGGACTTGATTGGGCGCTTCTCATGATCACCGACGTGCTTAGAGAAAACAGCGTGCTGCTCGCGACGGAATCCAGGGCAAACCGCGATCTGCCTTACGCGAAGATCGCAAAGCAGATATACGATATGCCGGGAGTGATGAGCCGCAAAAAGCAGCTGCTGCCGGTGCTGCTCTCTGTGACAGGCGCATAAATGTGTCCGGACGGAGCACTCGCCTCGCCGCTCGAGAATCAGCCATTGCATCCTCAGTCGCTCCGCGTTCCGGGACGTTTGCGGAACTCGCTTCGCTCAGACACCCGCACAACGTCAGCCGGCCCGCGTTCACTCCATCGGTGCAGCTGGCATGATTCTCTCGCAACGCTCGGCTCATGCTCTTCCGGCCACTAGATAATAAAAGAGGAACAACAACATGGCTTTAAAAACTAATTGGTATAAGGATGCGGTAGTCTACCAGATCTATCCGCTGAGCTTCATGGATGCCAACAACGATGGCATAGGCGATATCCGCGGTGTCATTTCCAAGCTCGACTACATCAAAGATCTTGGGGCGACCGCTATATGGTTCTCGCCGCTCTACAAGTCGCCGTGGAAGGACTACGGTTATGACATCGCTGACTACAGGTCGATACATCCGGCCTTCGGTACTATGGCGGACTTTGAAGAGCTGTTGGCCGAGTGCCACAAACGCGGACTCAGGGTCATCATGGACGCCGTGTTCAACCACACCAGCGATCAGCACGAATGGTTCAAGGCTGCGCTTGCCGATAAGAACTCCCCGTACCGCGACTGGTATATATTCAGGGAAGGCAAGCGCGACAAGAACGGCGAACTCTTGCCTCCTAACAACTGGACCTCATCGTTCACGGGCCCGGCCTGGGAACGCATAGCGGGCACCGATGAATACTACCTGCATCTCTTTGCTCCTGAGCAGCCTGACCTCAACTGGGAGAATCCGGCGGTCAGGAGAGAGATGGCGGACACGCTGCGCTTCTGGCTCGGGAAGGGAGTGGACGGATTCCGCTTCGACGTGTTCAACATGATCTCAAAGGTGTATCCGCTCAAGGACGATAAGAACCCTCTGCACTTCCAGAAGGGCGTCCAGTATTACGTCGACGGACCGCGCATGCACGAGTTCCTCAAGGAGCTGAACGACAATGCGCTCTCACTCTACGACACGTTCACGGTGGGCGAGTCCTACACGCCGGACGAACAACACGCGCACAGATACATACATGAGGAATCCGGCGAGCTGGACAGCATATTCCACTTCGAACATCTTATGGCAGACAATATGTTTGGCCTCAAGATGATAGCCAAGCCGTTCAACCTCAGACAGTTCAAACGCGGACTTCTGGATCCGCAGATGAGATATCACGGGACGGGCTGGAATACCCTGGTGCTTGAGAACCATGACCAGGCAAGAAGCGTCAGCCGCTTTGGCATCAACACGAAGAAATACCGCTATGAGGCCGCGACATTCCTGGCCATGATCACTTTCCTTGGATGGGGAACTCCGTTCATCTATCAGGGCGAGGAGATCGGCATGACCAACACCCGCTTCAGCAGCATGGACCAGATGAAAGACCCTGTGTCGCATTTCATCTTCAACATGATGAAGGGCATGCACATCCCGGAAAAAGCGATACTGCGCCTGACAAGATGGG
>SVCR01000314.1 GCA_015058265.1 Clostridiales bacterium | reverse complement strand
GATACCAAGTACGGATTCCTTCAGGCTCTGAATGATCACAGCAAGCAGGATACAAGAGACCTCAGAAGAGCTGTAAAGGATGCCGACGTAGATGACGGCGCCAAGATCGTAAGACACCTTCTCGGATCGCAGGAGGAGGAAGTTGCTGCAAAGGCTACCAGAAAGAGCGGCCTTGACACCAAGACCATCCTCAAGATCATGGCTATCCTTGCACCGATCCTGATGTCCAAGATGGGTCAGACTGCAAAGACTGAGACTGCAAGAAGCAGCTCCGGCGATATGATGAAAGTAGTCGGAGGACTCCTTGACGGAGTTGACGCTAAGGATGTTGTTAACATCCTCGGAATGCTGATGAAGTAGCAGAATTATTATACTGATCTGAATCAAGACCGACACACGCTGTGCCGGTCTTTCTTTCTGACATACGGTTGAGATAGGCCGGGATTGTTGGTAAAATTCAGGTATGGATCAGGACAGAAGAGATGCCGCCGCATGGGCGAGAGAATGGCAGGTAAAGCAAAGGAACCGCAGGCTGCTTATGGTGCTGGGGGCCATTGCTTTGATTGCCCTGCTTGCCTATATGATCAACTTCACGATCGTGCATGTGGAGCGCACGACCTTTCATTCTACTGAGGAGATGCGCAAGGCCATGCAGGGCAGATATGCCATCGAGCACGATTATGAAGATATCTATATCGAGGGCGACGACATCAGACTTACCTATCTTGCATACACGCATTACAATAGAGAATACGCCGAGAGATACGGCTACAACTACGATGAAGAGGACTCGGTATACGAGGACCACATCGTCAAATGGGACTACAGAAACGGCGTCATAAAGACCAGCTGGATGGGCGATATCATCGTCGACAAAGACGGCAACATCAGGCGCGGCGATTCTTATTACGGAACGTTCTTCAAAACGGACAAGCCGCGTCCTGAACCTATCGATCCTTCGACTCTGAAAACTCCTGAAGGAAGCATAAATGCGGACATCTACGATGAGGAGGAAGAAGAGTTTGAGGAGATACAGGAAGATCTCGAGTCGACTGAGGATGCCGCGGAAGACGCCGGAATAGAGGGTGAAAACGATGTGCAGACTTAAAGTCATTAAAACCGACTGCACAGATCCTTACGTAAACCTTGCGGCAGAAGAGTATCTTACAATGAATGCCGAGGACGGCGTGATGACGATGTTTCTCTGGCAGAACGCGCACACGGTGGTCATCGGCAAAAATCAGAACCCGTGGCGCGAGTGCAATGTTGAGGCGATAAAGCGTGACGGCATTTACCTGGCGCGAAGAATGTCGGGAGGAGGCGCGGTCTATCACGATCTGGGCAATCTCAACTTCACATTCATCGCAAAGGACGGTCTCTTCGACATTGAACGCCAGACCGACGTGATACTCCTCGCATGCAGACTGCTCGGGATCAACGCAGTGAAGAACGGCAGGAACGACCTCACGGTCACCGGAAGGAAGTTCTCGGGCCACGCGTACTTCTCGTCGCACGGTTTCAACTACCATCACGGCACCATCATGATGGACGTGAAGGGAGACGATCTGTCGAAATACCTGAACGTATCGGCGGACAAGCTGAAATCGAAAGGCGTGGAGTCCGTAAGGTCGAGAGTGACGAACCTCAGGGAGCATGTGGACGGGCCTCTGGGAGAAGCGGATACAAGAGAACTTATACTGGCCATGCAGGATGCCATGGTCAGGGCAGCATCGAGAGAGTACGGCGGCGAGGCCGAAGCGGTGGAGCTTCCGCAGATACCGCAGAAGCTGCTCGACAAATATGCTTCCGAGGAATGGAGGCTCGGTACAAGGATCCCGTTCACAAGAGACATTGAGCACAGATTCGAATGGGGCGGAGTTGAGATCCAGCTCGAGATGAAGGGCGAGTACATCAGAAACTGCCGCATTTATTCGGACGCGCTGGAGACAGAAGTGTTCGACGTGCTCGAGGAGCTGATCAAAGGCTGCAGATATGATGCCGAAGACATCCGCGGCCTGAGCACCGCGCTGCCGGAAGGCACCTCTGCGACAGCACATGAGATATTGGGGCTTATAGCTAAGTCAATTTAATACATTAAATATACTACAGAAAGGAATTTCGAAATGAGCGAATTCAATTATGATCTCCTTATCATCGGAGCAGGCCCGGGTGGCTATGAGGCTGCTTTCTATGCTGCAGAACTCGGAATGAAAGTTGCGATCGCAGAGAAGGACCGCTTAGGTGGAACATGCCTCAACAGAGGATGCATCCCTACAAAGGCACTCATGCATTCTTCGGACGTCTACAGAGACGCTGCGCATGGAGCTGAAGTCGGTGTTGAATGCGACGGACTGCGTGCTAACCGTGCAAGGATCGGAGAGCGCAAGGACGAAGTGCTTGACACACTCAGAAACGGTATTGCCGGCCTCATCAAGAAGAAAAAGATCGATCTGATCGAGGGAGAGGCAAAGGTAGTTGCTCCGCACCGCGTTGTGATCAACGGCGAGGAGTACACAGCAGAAAACATCATGGTAGCTACAGGATCAAAGCCTTTCATGCCTCCTATTCCTGGCTATGATCTGCCGGGAGTTGTTGACAGCACAGAGCTGCTCGACATGGGCGCAGAAGAGATCCCTGAATTCGTCATCATCGGCGGCGGAG
>SVCR01000313.1 GCA_015058265.1 Clostridiales bacterium | reverse complement strand
CATGGCTACAGGATAGAAATAGAGGATATTGAGGCTAACCGGGTTCGAATAGAAGGTGTAAGAAGAGGAGCTGTTGCGCCGAGATTCAAAGATGGCAAAGCTGACAGCCTCACGGCATTTGTCGTAAGAGATCCGGAGGTCCTCAGCGATGACTACGCGGGGCGCAAAGCTGTCAGAACAGCGCTTAGGGAACTTCTCCCGGCCTACATGGTGCCAAAGCGGATCGTGTTCATGGACGATCTCCCTATGACGGGGAACGGAAAACTCGACAGGAAAGCACTCAGGGGGTTAGCGTAGGATGCAGTTATTTACAGATAGCAGTTTTTTCATATGCCTGGCGATAGCAGCCGTTCCTGCTCTGATACTCGGCATCAACGAAAAGCCTATTAAATACTACGGCATGGCGGCATCACTGTTCTTCATATGGATGTCGATGGGGAGTGATCTTAAAGCCCTGTTGTGTATGATCGCGTTTATTGTATATGAATTCTGTCTCATACAAGTACAATTCAGATTCAGAGAGGCAGAACAGGATAAAAAGTGGATCTTTTATCTGTTTATTATCCTCAGCATAGCGCCCCTGACAGTAGTGAAGGCGGCATTAGCGACCGGAATAGAGGACGGGCTGATAGGCTTCGCCGGGATCTCATATATGACATTCAAGGCAGTCCAGATAGTTATCGAATCATATGATGGGACGATCACGGCAGTAAAGCCTTTTGAGTATCTCTATCTCATGCTCTTCTTCCCTACGATCACTTCCGGGCCTATCGACAGGAGCAGGAGATTCAACGACGACATAAACAGAGTCATACCTAAAGAAGAATATCTTGCTCTTGCTGAAAACGGGATTGTCAAGATACTCCTCGGTATGTTATATAAAACAGGCATCGCCGCAGTGTTCTATTACCTGATGAAGCAGTATGGTATGGAGCACTCCGTTGTTTCGGCTGTGATATATATGTATGCCTACGGATTCAATCTGTTCTTTGACTTTGCAGGATACAGCCTGATGGCTATAGGAGCAGGATATATCCTGGGCATCAAAGTGCCGGATAATTTCAATAAGCCTTTTCTCGCCAAGGATATACAGGATTTCTGGAACAGGTGGCATATCACGCTGTCTCATTGGCTGAGAGATTATGTTTTCTCCCGCATCACCATGAATCTCATGAGAAGCGGAAGGAAGATGGACAAGCTTACTATAGCGTCTATTGCGCTCATGATAAACATGTTCGTGATGGGATGCTGGCATGGTCTGGAACCGCAATACATCTTGTACGGCCTGTATCACGGCGTGCTGATGACTGGATTTGAGATCTTTCGCAAGAAGTCCAAGTTCTATAAGAAGCATAAGAAAGAAAAGTGGTTTGGCTTTATCAGCTGGTTCATAACACTGCATCTTGTTCTGGTCGGATTCTTCCTGTTCTCGGGAAGGCTCACAAGAGGAATACTTTTGATATTAAAATAAACGAAGGAAAGGGAGACGGATATGAGAGAAAAAATACTTGATATTATTGAAGAACTGTGCGGGGATGAGATCGTCAAGGAGGATCAGGATATCGACCTTATTGAGGAAGGCCTGATCGATTCGCTCGACTATATCACACTTCTGATTGAAATAGAGAAGGAATTCGGACTTAAGATGTCTCCTTCGGAATTCACAAGAGAGGAGATGTCAACACCTGCTAAGATCGTTGATGTTATAGGCCGAAGGCTGGAAGAATCGAAATAGTGTATGAAGCCGGAATATAAGAACCTCAGATCTCTGGCGGCTGCTTTTCTTCTGCTGGTTTTATTTGCGGGAGTGGTTCACATCGCGGCCGGGCACCTTGATCTGAAGACGGATGACGGAAGCTTTGGCCCGTGGTACAGCGCGGATAAGGATCTGTCATACAATGGAATAACAGATAATCTCGGGGAGAACACCGTTCTGCTGCTTGGCTCGTCTGAATTCAAGTACGGCAGAACTACGAGGTATCATCCTGTAAATCTTTTTGCGGATGAGGATTTTGATTTTATGGAGGTCGGAGGACCGCTCAATCAATCGTTGTTCCATGCTGTTGTTGCGGGAGCTGTCGCTCCAAAGCTGAAAAGCGGCAAGGTCATTCTCTTCCTTTCACCTACCTGGTTCAATAAGAAGGGTGTGAGCAGCGGCGATTACGCGCTTCGATTCTCAGAGACCCAGTACATACATTTCCTTGAGAACCCTGATGTTTCTGCAGAGGGAAGGGAGTATGTGATATCCCGGACTAATGATCTTCTCGAGAATAAGAAAAAGTGGCATGGCAAAGTCTCTCTGATAAACCGTGCTCTGGCTGATGAGAATGCGGGACCGCTCACGCGCTTCCTGTTCAAGATCGAGAGGATCCTGGCGGAGGACCGGGACAGGATGTCGACTTCGCTTCTTCTTCGCATAGCGAATAAAGATAAATTCGATCCGCTGCTGCCTCAGACCGGGCAATATGATGTTCAGGATCTCATAAAAATGGAAAAGGAAGCTGTTGAAGAGAGCGAGCCGATCTCGACCAATCCTTTTCTCATGAAGGATTCCACCTGGGAACGTGACTACATCAAGAAATATAAAGGACTCAAGGGCGAGCATACAGGCTCGATCCGGAAGAAATCTCCGGAGATGGATGATCTGAGAGCATTTCTTGAA
>SVCR01000312.1 GCA_015058265.1 Clostridiales bacterium | reverse complement strand
GGTATGATTATGCATGTATATTTATTGTTATGTATAAAGAACAGGAAGGTGTTATAATGGCGAACTTAGCAGAAGAATATATCAACATCGCAAAGCAGCATTATCCACATGAACCTGAATTCCTTCAGACAGTAGAAGAGGTTCTGACATCAGTAGAGCCTTCACTTGAAGCTCATCCTGAATACATCAAGGCTGGCATCGTAGAAAGAATGATCGAACCTGAAAGGATGATCCAGTTCAGAGTTCCTTGGGTGGACGACAACGGTAAAGTACAGGTAAACAGAGGGTACAGATTCGAATTCAACAGTGCCCTTGGACCATATAAAGGTGGACTTCGTTTCCATCCGTCAGTATATCCTGGAATCATCAAGTTCCTCGGATTTGAGCAGATATTCAAGAACAGCCTGACCGGTCTTCCTATCGGAGGCGGCAAAGGTGGATCAGACTTCGATCCAGCCGGCAAGTCAGACGGCGAAGTAATGAGATTCTGCCAGTCATTCATGTCAGAGCTCTACAGACACATCGGACCTGACACAGACGTTCCTGCAGGAGATATCGGTGTAGGCGGAAGAGAGATCGGATATCTGTTCGGTGAATACAAGAAGATCACGAACAGCTTCCAGGGCGTTCTCACAGGAAAACCGCTCACATTCGGCGGACTCAAGGGAAGAGCTGAAGCCACAGGATACGGTGCTGTATGGTTCCTGAGAGAGATGCTTAAGCATAACGGCGAATCACTCGAAGGTAAGACAGTAGTAGTTTCCGGATACGGAAATGTAACATGGGGAACGATCAAAAAGCTGAACGATCTCGGAGCTAAGGTCATCACTATCAGCAACCACGAAGGATATGTCCTCGATGAGGCTGGCGTAACAGGCGAGAAGGTAGATTACCTGCTTGAGCTGAGATCATCAGGAAACAGAAAGTGCTCACCATACGCTGACAAGTTCGAGGGAGCCAAGTTCTTCGCAGGTAAGAAGCCTTGGGAAGTTCCTGCTGAGATCTACATGCCATGTGCTACTCAGAACGAGATCGACATCGATGATGCCAAGATGATGGTAGAAAACGGAGTCAAGTACATCTGCGAAGCTTCCAACATGCCTTGCACCAACGAAGCTACTCAGTACTTCAAAGAGCACGGCGTTATCATCGGACCTGCAAAGGCAGCAAACGCAGGCGGCGTTGCATGCTCATGCATCGAGATGGGCCAGGACGCACAGCATACCTTCTTCACAGAGGAGCAGGTATATGCACAGCTCGAGCAGATCATGATCAACATCCACAAGCAGGCAGAAGAAGCTGCTGCTAAGTATGATCTTGGATATGACCTCGTAGCAGGCGCTAACATCGCAGGATTTGAGAAAGTTGCAGACGCAATGATGACACAGGGAGTCATCTAGTCCCCGGCGCACATTTCTTACGAAAAAAATATGGGCTGTTGCTCTATGAGCAGCAGCCCTTTTCCTTTTTTGCAGATTCGGGTTATAGCCACTGGTATCGCATCAGCCCTCCAGGAACTTCTTTATCTTTTCTCCCATGGATTCAGCTACATAGTATCCCTCAAGATATGCCATTCTGAGCTTGTCCTTATTCTTCTCGAGGCGTCCGATGCCGAGGTCGCCTGTCGGGGCGATCCTGAGTATGGTCCCGTAAGCGACGCCCTGGTCTATATAGTCCATGGTCTCGTTATATACTTCGTTCCTGCGCTCGAGAGCTTTTACCATTTCAGGGTACTTGTTATATCTCAGTTTTACCGGGCCAAGCATGGTTTCTTTTTCTTTGCGGTATCCTACAGGCCTTGTAAGTACGACGATATTCTTCTTGCAGCCGAGACGCTCTGATGCTTTGACCGGAACTGAATCGGATATCCCGCCGTCCATATACGGCATCCCGTTTATGTTTACCATGCGCGCGAGCAGCGGAAGCGAGCTCGAGGCTCTTACCATATCGACATCTTCGATAAGATCCTTGACCACAAGGTACTCCGGCGCACCTGTTATACAGTTTGTCACCCCTGCCCTGAATGTTATCCCGCTGTTTTTAAAGTGCTCATTATCGAGCGGATACAGCTTCTCCGGGATCTTGTGATATATGAAGTCAGATCCGAAAAGATCTCCCGTCTTCAGGAGGTTCTCAGCGCTCATATATCTTTTGTCATCCAGATAGTCAGTAGAGACAGCATATGATCTTCCCCTCTGGCCTGACACATAGCTGCATGCGTGACACGCGCCTGCGGAAACGCCCATTACGTTTTTGATGATGATATCGTGATCCAGCAGATAGTCGATAACACCTGCTGCAAATATGCCTCTCAGTCCGCCGCCTTCGAAGACGATACCCACGTTTGAGATCGGTTCCGGAACTTTCTCAGCAGGCTCCCCCTCAGCAGGCTTTTCCGGCGACAGTATTTTACCTAGATCTTCCCAAAACATTTGATTCCTACCTCACTTCCACTTCTCTATCTATTGAGAACAGATACAGATACTTCTCCTTTACAGTCTTCCCAAGCGCGTTCTTAAGAGCATCTGAATAAATATCGAGCTGTTTCTGATACGTCGATCTGATGCGTTCTATTTCTTCATCTATATTTTTCGATCTGTCGATATAATTCGTCTTGTAATCCAGAAGGACTATGCCATCTTCCTCTTCAAAGAAGCAGTCTATG
>SVCR01000311.1 GCA_015058265.1 Clostridiales bacterium | reverse complement strand
ATCACAGGTTCTGAGAATAGGAAAAATGGAGAAGATATGAGCAGATCAACAAGCCTGAGATACAAAGCTCTGAGCACCATGTTCAGAACGATCAAAGTGAATAAGATGCTGGATAAGCAGGGCAGTGAATTTGATGCATTGCTGGAGAAGTACAGGGAAAAACAGAAGAAACCGCTGAAGATCCCTTACAAAAAGATGCGCGATAAGTTCGAAATCGACACAAAGAGCATAGACGGGGTCACCTGCTATGTCGTCAGACAGAAGGACTCTGCACCGGACAAAGCAGTCCTGTATCTATTCGGAGGCGGATATATCCTGCCGCCTGATCCGGGCGATATCATCCTGTGCGGACAGATTGCGGAGAACTGCAATGCTGAGGTGTGGTTCCCTCTGTATCCTATGGCACCGGACAATGATCTCGTGCATACTCTGCAGGGAACGCTGGGTGTATACAGAGACATACTGGAGCATTATGACGCTGACAGAGTAAGGTTCTTCGGTACATCTTCAGGCGGAGGACAGGCATTGTCTCTCTGCATGTATATCCGCCATGAAGGGCTTGATGTGCCTCTTCCGGGGAGGCTTGTGCTGCAGTCCCCGGGACTTCAGTTGCCTCCAAGCGACAAGCAGAGAGCTGAAATGGACAGCCTCAGCCGGCTTGATGTGATGATCCCGCCGGGATTCTTCGACAGCATCGCTCCTGTACTTGCAACAGTAGATGATGCATACCTTCTCAGTCCGATACTTTTCGATCTCACAGGATTCCCTCCGATCGATATATTCTACGGGACCCATGAGGTGATGATCGCATATCTTGATGACTTCAGGGCAAAGTGCAGCGAGTGCGGAGTTGAACTCAATGTACATATCGGAGAAGGTATGATGCATTGCTGGGGAGCTATGGATTTTGTGCCTGAGGCAAAAGCTGTCAGACAGGAGTATTTCAAAGCTATCGGCAATAAGGAAAAAGAAATCTGTGTGCATGAGTACGGAGATCCGGCTGATCCTCTGATCGTTCTGCTGGCCCCGATGCTTCTCTCCGGAGAGGATATGTATAACATTGTGTCACCGCACCTGGAGGGCAAGTACTTCATCATAGCTCCTGATCAGGGCGGTCACGGCGATGCCGGAAGATATGTAAGCTCTGAGAGCGAGTACCGCGAGCTGAAGGAATACCTCATTTCAAAGGGCTATACGGATATAAAGCTGCTGTACGGGGCATCCCTCGGTGTTGCGATCGCATACAGGCTGTTTACGGACAAGGATTTCAACATAGAAAAGGCGTGGTTCGACGGCGTTGCTCTTAATAAGAACGCTGCTTTTGCCGAATACTTCATGAAGAATATGTTCAGGAGAAGGAAAAAGATGCTGGCGAAGACTCGCGCTGAAGCATCACCGAATCTGGTGGAGATGTACGGATATGAATTCGCTAAGAGAATGACTGCGAATTTTGCCCGGATCACACTGTACGACATAGATAATATCTGCTATGCCTGCTGCCATTATGATCTGAAACCTTTCACGACAGATCAGCAGAAACGGCTGCATCTTGAGTACGGCAGCAAGGATTTTGACCTGAAGCTGTCTAAGAAAGCCATCCATAAATATCTGCCGGAGGCAGCAACAGTCATACGGGAAGGATATCCGCATTGCGGATACATGGCAGCACATACGGCTGAATATGTCAAAGAAATGGAGCGATGGATCGGAACAAGGAGGAATAATATGGACCTTAAATTCGGAGATGTTCAGGAGACCGCACTTATCACTCTGGCTATACGAGCAAGTGAAACCGCAAGGGCTGATGCCAGGATCAGTGATCCTGCAGCAAAGGAAATAATAGATACTCTCGGAGTTGATGTAAGTAAATATGATCCGTTCCTGTCCCACGAAGGCGTGGTCGCCAGGACTATCATGTACAGAGATGCACTGAAAAAGCTGATCGCGCAGTATCCGGATGCTGTATGCATCAATCTAGGCTGCGGGTTTGACGACAAGTTCCCGCAGGTGGATAACGGAAAGATAAGGTGGTATGACGTTGACCTTGCCGATCAGATCGCGGTCAGGAGAAAAGTATTCGATGACAGAGAACGCTGCATCATGATGGACGGCGATGCGCTTGATGGTGCATGGACTAAGAATATACCGGAATCAGACATGTACATCATTGTCATGGAAGGCGTTCTGGAATACTTCTCGAAGGAACAGGTCAAGACCTGCCTGAACATGCTCTGTGATTCATTCAGGCATGGCTATCTGCTGGCGGAGCTGCATGCGCCGTTCGTTGCAAAGAACTCAAAACATCATGATGCGGTCAAGCATACGAATGCGTCATTCGGATGGGGCACAAAATCCGGAGAAGAGTATCTTGAACTCGAGCCGCGCATGAGCCTGATATCAGAGACCAGCTACAACGAGGAAATGAAGAAGCATACTATCCGCGGCAAGCTGTTTGCGATCATAGGCAAAAACCTCAATAACAGACTTGCGATCTATAAGTGGTGACATACAGGAGTACAGATAACCCGGATGGAAATCCAGAGAGGCAATAATTATGAAGACGGTGAGGAAGACATCGATATTTCCTGCAAAGCGTGATGTAGTTTTCTCTAAACTCCAGGAACTGTCAACACTACAATATATCGCGTCACCATATGCCACGTTTAT
>SVCR01000026.1 GCA_015058265.1 Clostridiales bacterium | reverse complement strand
TCTACTCATTTGTCAGAGCTGACGGACCGGAAGAGGCGCGGAGGATACCGGGCTTGAGGTCAGACCTGCAACAGCTGAGGACACATTCAGACCGTTCGGAGCCGGTGAAGGCGAATTCGATAATCCTGAACCGGGCGAAGTCGTCTATGTATCCGGACACGAAGTCAGAACACGCCGCTGGACATGGAGACAGAGCGAAGTAGGAAAGATGACTGAGAAGACGACAGCGGTCCTGTACCCTATCGACGGATTCACAAGTGTCAACCTTGAAGAGGTGAAGCAGGCTATCAAGGACTTCACAGAACTGGTTGCGAACTACTTTGCAAGATCCGGCAGAAGCTGCACCGTAGCTACCGGGATAGTAGATAAAGACAACCCGAGATTTGAATTCTAGCGGTCTGTACGACCCGGATCCTGAACTGAATGTTCCGGTATAGAACGTCCGGGACGCGTCGAGAAGAACCTGCAGGCGCCGGTAACAGCCGGCGCTGTTATATTGCATAAGGAAAGGGATCGATAGTTATTGACGTGTGACCGCTGTATGTTTTTCGCAAGAAAAAAATGTGTACAAATATTCACAATACATACAGGAATTGACTATATCGAATGAGGAACTCTTGTGGTATAATTCAGACCTGTGAAGTTGCGGAAGAATTTGAACAGAACTGCGGCTTTGATCGATGAAATCATTCACCGGTGAGGGATGTCTGTCTGGGGATGCAGACGAGCGCCGGGATAGTCTGATATATATGTTAAGGTGGTAAGATGAAGAAAGTATTATATGTCCTGCTGGGGCTGGTCATGGTCCTGGCGCTGGCTGTAGCGATAACTGCGTGCGGGGGAAACAAGCAGGCAGAAGAGGAGGCTTTAGAAGAAGAGATCGTTCAGGAAGAGGAGGTCCAGGAGGAAGCTGAACCTGCGCGTGAGGTCGTTAAGACGATAGAGGGAATCGATGAGAATCTGGGCTCGAAGAAACCTCTCCAGATAGAGTCGATAACACTATATGATGACGGCACGGTAGACCTTATACCTACGGATGACCTGAAGAAGAACGAGATCAAGGATGAAGATACCCTGGCTCTGGATCCTTTTGCGGACATAGGCAAGGTTGAGGACGTCTATATCGTGGATTACGGCAACGAAGGCTATCGTACCATACTTGCACTGATGAAGAACGGGACGATATCTGCTGTCAACGGGAGAGCTCTTGTAGAGGATCACATAATAGCAGTCCTTGACAATGTTTCCGGAAGGGATAACTTTGTTTCTGTAGAGACAAGATCCGAGGATGACGAAACAGTTATCATCGGATATACGGAAGAGGGAGACGAAGTAAATCTGAATTACAGCCTTAATTTCAAGTAAGAATCACTATGCTGAGCCGGTCTGTTAAATGCAGGGCCGGCTCTCTTTTTTTCGGCAATTATCTACATAGCCTGTGGCTGGTTATGGTATAATCATTTGAGAATGCGGCATTACGCTTCTTTGTAAAGCGTTCATTCAGGATGCGATGGGATCATGCCCATGATATATACAAGAAAGGGATCAAATAATGGCACAGATGGAAGCCTATGAACGCAGTTCAGTTATCGAATGGTTCGAAACAGATTTTAAAGAGACTGCTAAGAGAACTACACAGACGGCCAGGCTTGAGGACGGCAAGGTAAGTTATAAGTTCTCTGCCGTCAATAATTCCGGGATCGATTTCTCCAGTTTTTCTTTCAGAGTCAAGATTCTCGACAAAGCTACAGGTCGCGAGATAGGGACTTCAACTATCAAGACCGGCGAATGGCAGCAGGGAGAGACCAAGATATTCAAATCCAGGATCTCTATACCTGACGATGTCAGGAGCATTTCCTTTGTGATGTTTTCCGAATCCGTGCAGTACGAAGAGATGCCTGCTTCGGCCGCTGTTCAGCGCAGGGAGGATGTGTATCGTTCTCAGGGAATGGCCGGAGAGATCACAGAAGCTCTTGACGAGCTGGGCGATTTTGTGAACGGTGAGGGCGGCCTTTTCGGAGAGCTGTTCGGAACAGGCGGGATGCCTGAAACTACTGTAACCAAGACCACTACGACCAGAACTCCGTCAGGTACGACGACCAAGACAACGACAACAACGAGAACATCCTCGCAGAGCGGCAGACAGCAGAGCAGGCCTCAGAGCAGGAAGACTCAGCCTTCGCCTATGCAGTCGTATACGATCCGCAAGAACAATAAGCGACTCAATAAGATGAGACTGGGTAAGGCTCCGGGCGCTGTAGTATCAGGCTGCTTCGCTGCTTTGCTCGCGATAGCTGCTATGGCTGAGAGCAATACACCTGAGCAGACAGTCGGTTATGTATGTATGGCTGCAGTACTCGCGATAACCGCGGCAGGGATCAAGTTCTTCAAGAACAGGAAAGGCAAACTGATCCGCGCATACGAGACCAAAGTCAATTTTAACGGAAATACATCTATCGACGAGCTGGCTGAGTATGTCGGAAGGTCTCCTGAGAAGGTCGCTGATGATCTTCAGAAGATGATAGTCGACGGATTCTTCCCTAACGCTTATATAGACATCAACAACAGATTGCTTGTCATGACGAAGAACGGAGTTCCTATCGAGGATCCTGAGAAATCCGCAGCCGCTAATCAGAGGGCTAAGCGCAAGGCAGCAAGAGAGAGGGGCGTTGTTCCTGAATCCATCGAGGACATGATCACCATGACAGATGATGCTCAGATCAAAGCCAAGCTGAAAGAACTCAGGACTATCACCAAGAAGATCGACCTCAGGATACAGGAGAAGCCTGAACTTGAGAATCAGGTCAAGGAATTCAGAGAGAAGTATTATCCTGAAGTCGTCCGTCTTACGGATGAGTATAACGAGAAGATCGCAAGACTCGAATCATACGTATCACCTGAGCTCAAGGAGACAGAGTTCGATGCTAACCCTAACTACCTGCAGGAGCAGGCAAGGGACATCAAGGATCAGCTGATCAAGCTCATTGATTCTGTTACAGAAGCTTCAGAGAATCTCCTCGAGAAGCTGCATGAAGACGACATCATGGACATCACAACAGATATCCAGAGCCTTCAGGCAACACTTGCGAGCAAGGGCCTGCTTGATTCAGACTTCGATCTGAGATAGAGAACTGACGTCCGTTATTAATGGCTTATCAGCCGTAAAAATATTGTTAATTTAAAGGAGCACATCGTGGAATGTGCGGGGACAAGATGACCCGGATCGCCGGGTCTAGGAGGAAAAGATATGGCAGAACTGGAACTTACTCCTGAGGTTATCAAGGAAGAAACAAGCGCAGTCACCGAACAGGTCCAGACTCAGCTCGCAGAGGTTGAAGCTGCAGCAGCAGCAGTTGCAGAGGCTCCGCTCATCGATCTCGAGCCGGAAGCAGAAGAAGCAGCTAATCCGCTGGCAAAGTTCACAGCTGATGAGCAGAGACAGATCCGCTCGGTCGCAGAGAAGATCGATATCACTGACAGCAACGCTGTGCTCAGCTATGGCGCAAGCGCTCAGCGCAAAGTCTCTGACTTTGCTGACGGAGCTCTTAACAGTGTCAGGAGCAAGGACATGGGAGAGACCGGACA
Organism: Clostridiales bacterium; assembly: GCA_015058265.1. Next base: position 8,541 of record SVCR01000026.1, on the reverse strand, counting down.
GGTACTCACTTCCCTGCTTGTAGAGCTCAAAAGCAACAGCGAAGAGAAGAAGAGCGGTATCTTCGAGAAGCTGTTCGGAAGCGCTGAGAAGAACTTTGAGAAGCTCAAAGCTCAGTACAGCACAACGGAAGCTAACATCGACAGACTGGTCAAGCTGCTCGAGGGACATGAAGAACAGCTGGTCAAGGACATCGTACAGCTCGACAAACTCTATGAGAAGAACAAACTCTACTTCAAGGAAGTATCGATGTATATCGAGGCAGGTAAGCTCAGGATCGAGAAGGCACGCAAGGAAGAACTCCCTGTACTCGAAGCCAAAGCAAGAGAGACCGGTTCTGCAGAGGATTCGCAGGCAGCTCAGGACTTTGCCGATATGATCACAAGATTCGAGAAGAAGCTCTATGACCTCGAGCTCTCGAGAACAGTATGTCTGCAGTCCGCACCTGAGATCAGGATGGTGCAGAACTCAGATACCATCATGTCAGAAAAGATCCACTCGACTATCATCAACGTTATCCCAATGTGGAAGACTCAGATGGTACTCGCTCTGAACAATTACCATACACAGAAGGCTATCGAAGCACAGCAGGCTGTTACAGAGGCTACAAATGAGATGCTCAGAAAGAATGCTGAGGCTCTGCACCAGAGCACAGTTGACACTGCTAAGGCAAGCGAGAGAGGCATCGTAGATATCGAGACTCTCCAGCACACCAATCAGCAGCTCATCAGCGCTCTCGATGAGATCCAGCAGATCCAGGCAGAGGGCAAGCTCAAGAGAGCTGAGGCAGAGAAGGAACTCGCCAAGATCGAGCAGGAACTCAAGAACAAGATGCTCGGCATCGCTGCAAATGCCGGCATGACTGCAGAAGAGCTCGCAGAGGCTCAGGCACGCAGAGAAAACTAATAGCAAATCGGTAACGGTGCTGTGAAGTGAGCGGCAAGCAGAATATCAATAAAGATAATAAGCAGAATAATACTAAAGGCAGGAGTCAGCGCAGGCTGGCTCTTGCTTTATTGCTTGTTTTGATACTCGGCATCTTCTTGTTCATGGTGTCGAAGGACCCGGTGGTCTCAGGACTGAGGAATGAGCTGCTTGGGAATTCCGATACACAGACGGAAGAGGAGAATTCATCAGATCAGAATGAAGGACAATCATCAGCTCCTGATAATGGAGCTGAGACCGCCGGATCTGGAACTGCTTCAGGCGGAACGCCGGCTCTCAGCAGTAAAGATCTCCCTGAATATAACGGCAGCAACTATATCGAAGTGAACGGAAACTATCCGGAATTCGATGCATCCGTATATGCTCAGGCGGGATTGGTTTATGAAAACGGGAAGCTGAGTACTGAAGGCAGTAAAACGGGAAAGATAGACAGCAGCAAGCTGATGCCTTACGAATATTATGGGGAGCTGGATAAGCTGGGAAGATGCACCGTCGCGTACGGATGCCTCGGCGAAGAGACCATGCCGGACAGAGAGGCAGAGAGGGGAGACATCTCGCGGATACATCCTTCGGGCTGGGCCAAGGCTCAGAACTGGGAGCGCTGTCATCTTATCGCATGGGCTTTAAGCGCTGAAAATGCCAATGAGAGGAATCTCGTTACCGGTACCCACTATATGAATTATGACGGGATGAGGCCTCTTGAAGAGGAGGTCGAGCATTATATCTGGGATACAGGTAATCATGTGCTGTATCTGTCAAGACCTTACTTCTATGGTAAAGAGCTGGTGCCGAGAGGCGTTCAGATGATAGCGAGATCCGTTGAGGACAACGGCAGAGCTATATCATTTAATGTTTATTGCTTCAATGTGACTCCGGGCTCGACTATAGATTATACGAACGGTGTGGTGACCACGGAAGAGCAAGCCAATCAGGATGCAAGGAAATATGTCATCAACACACGATCCGGCGTATTCCACTACCCGTCCTGCGACGGAGCGAAGAGCATGTCGTCACACAATCGCAAGGTCGTTACCGCGACACGGTCTGAGCTGACTGCGCAGGGATATATGCCGTGCGGAGCCTGCGAGCCGTAGAACCGGTCATTACAAATAATCTATTCACAAAAACAAGTGCAGCTGCAGAGTTTGCTCTCTATCAACTACACTTTTTAGGTACTAAAATAAACGGGCAGCCGGAAGACGATGAAACTATCATGACCGGGTGCCCGTTTCTTATATTATATAAGGCCGTTGATTATTTTTTCCTGACTTTGACCTTAAGCGTGACTTTCTGAGAGCCTTTCTTATAGCTGTCGTTACCTGCGGCAGTTACACGGACCTTGACCTTGTATGTCTTGGCTTTCAGGCCCTTCTTGACCGTGATCTTGCCGTTCTTGGCAATGGTGATCTTCTTGTTACCGGACAGCTTCTTATAAGTGACTTTGCCCTTATTGTTCTTTACGGTGAAAGCTTTCTTGGCCTTGATGACGGTCTTCTTCTTGCTTGAAGCTTTGACAGTCTTTGCTTTTACAGTCATAGGGTTAGCGTCTTTAGTGTGACTGCTGACGTAAGTGATCCTGCCTGTAGGTTTCGCGTATTCATCACCGATGACTCCGTTGAGGCCGGTCTCCGCGTCCGCGATGTATTCGATAAGAGCGATATCCGGGAAGCATCCCGTATCGAATTTGGACTCAGCGCGCGCGAACGGATAATAGGTATCACCGCCGACTGCACAGAAATTGTTGGCTATGATCGTATACTCGGTATTTTTATTGAACGGCTTGCCGTTTACTTCGTTGATCTTGATTCTTTTTATGGAACGAGGACCATAAAATGTGGAATCAGGATATTGCTCGCCCTTGTCATATTCTGCCGACGAGAGGATCTCATACTTCATACCTGAGACCTGAGGAAATCCGCCCAGAGCTTCCGGACTGCTGTATGTTGATGCCTCGAGGGCTTCGAGAAGATCACTTCCCTTGAGCTTGATAACATACAGAGTGTTTTCGAACGGCAGGGCGGAGTTGATATCCTTCATGGTTATCTTCCCCGGAGCGATCGATGCTCTTATAGCGCCGCCGTTCTGTATGGCTATGACGTTCTCAGGTGATTTTGCGATCTCAGGGACTTCTTTCTTGACGTACCAGACGAAAGCATCGGTCACGAGATCACCTAAGTTGGTCTCGCCGTCCCGGTTCCCGTATTTCAGTGAAGAGTCAGCCTCTGCCGCTTCAGTGTGAGATCTGAATCCGTTGAGAAATACCTTAGTCTCAGCAAATTCCTCTCCGAGCTGCTCCTCGGTCTCTGCTATGATCCCATCAGCAGCCTGAGCAACAGTTTCATTTGAAGGCAGATCTTTTATGAACTCAATGCTTGGCTTAGCCGGATCGGAGCTTGTATTCTCCTTCAGAGGGTAGAGGAAGGCTTTCTCTACTGATTTATCCTTTTCATCAATGACAACTACTCCGATATTGGCGAATTTAGTTCCTGTTGATATGATTGGCTCGCCTTTGCTGCCTGTCGTCATGACCGTATGTGAATGCCCGTCCAGTACGATGTCTATTGCGCTTTCGATCTTGCTCTGGACATTATTGAGCAGATCATAACTGGTATATGAGCCTTCTACACCGAGATGCGAGAGCGCGACAATGATATCTGCGCCTTTATCTTCAGACATTGTGTCGATCTGCCTGCAGATGTCAGAGTATAGTGTCGGATCCGAACTGTCTGTAAGGAAAGAACGATCCTTGAAGAACGTAGGATTAGCAGTCGTGCTTGTAGTAGGTGTGAGAATGCCGATGAATCCTATCTTAAGGTCATCGTCAGTATCTTTCTTATCGTCAAAGCCATTAGTGCGTATGATCTTGGTTCCATCATAGACTCGGCTTCCGTCTTTGTTCATGACAAGATCGCAGCACAGGATCGGGAAGTCCGCTGCTGCAATGTTTTTATCTAGGGTGGTGTTACCGAAGTCAAACTCATGATTGCCCAATTCGGCGATATCATAGCCGGCGGTGTTCATCATCTTGATCGCTGATGCTCCGTCGTAATATCCGACATACGGGGAACCCTGTGACCAGTCACCGCAGTCTGCAAGTATAACTTCCGCGCCGCGCTTTTCAAGCTCATCGCGGAGGCCTGCGATATATTGATAGCCCACGATCTCGCCGTGAACATCGTTTGACTGCAGGATGACGGTTTTGCCCGTATAGTCTTCCGCCAGAAGATCATCCGGCGCAGCATTGACACATATGCTGAACGCCATGACCATAATAACAGCGGCCAGCATGGTCAGTAGTCTGTTAAAGTTCTTTTTCATAGCTGTATTCTCCTTTTCAGAAGATCAAGCGTGAGCCGGGATATTTCCGGCAGAGCACGCAGTATCCGCATTCTGATCGTTCCCCAATTATAGCATTTGCAAGGGGTTGAGAGGCTGATTCTATATATATATTGAGCAAGCCCGGCCGGGGGTCTGTTTGACAGTATCTTTTTCTCTCAATATAATGCTATGTGTATCTGAAACAGAAAGGGGGACAGGGCAAGCGATGCGGTCCGGCAAGAGTGCGGAGGACGCTTGTCATATAGCGGATGAAAACCGGTGTTATAGATGTCGGCGGCGGGATGCGCGGCTCCTACGGGGCCGGCATTTTCGACTGGTGTATGGATAATGGGATCAGGTTCGACTGCTGTATAGGAGTATCTGCAGGCAGTGCTAATGTATGCTCCTACCTCGCAGGTCAGCGCGGCAGGAATCTGGTCTATTATACTGATTACAATCTTCGAAGCGAGAGCATGGGCGTGAAGAATTTCATCAAGACCCGTAATTTCGTAAACCTTGAATATATATATGGGACGATGTCGAACGCAGGAGGGGAGTATCCGCTGGATTTTGAAGCGGCATGCGCCAATCCGGCGGACTTTATAATTGTTGCGACATCTGCGCTCAGCGGGAAGCCGTATTACTTCGACGTGCATGACATGAAGCAGGATGACTACGGTGCGATCAAAGCTTCGTGCTGCGTGCCTGCGGTGAATCAGGCGTATTATGTCGCGGGGAGCAGATATTATGACGGAGGGATCTCCGATCCGATACCTGTCAGGAAATGCCTTGAAGAGGGGTGCGACAAGATAGTCCTGATCCTGACCAGGCCAAAGGACTTTGTACGCGATCCTAAGAAGGATGTGCTGACTTCCAGATTGATAAGAAAGGAATTCCCTGAAGCAGCACGCGCTATGAGCAGAAGAGCGGATGTGTATAACAGCCAGCTCAGATACGCCAAGAGGCTCGAGCAGGAGGGCAGGCTGCTCATAATCGCGCCGGATGACATAGGGGATATGAGCACGCTGAAGAGGGACAGAGAAGCGATCGAAAGGCTGTATTATAAGGGATACCACGACGCGGAGGCGATAACGGGATTCCTTAACGCCTGAAAACAAGAGGAAATACACAAGGCAAAACAAGAACAGATGTTCACATTACCGGTGTAATGTGATATAATCGGCGTGTATTATTCTAAATAGATGTGCAGAGATAAATAGACAGTATTAGATCAGGATCAGTAATGGTCGTCCGGCTGCATGATGCCGGATATAAGGAGAAGCATGGGCAGATTCAGAGTTGTAAGTGATTTTGAGCCGACGGGTGACCAGCCTCAGGCTATCAGGACTATCGCGGACGGGATACTTGAGGGGAAGCAGGCGCAGACCCTGATGGGTGTTACCGGTTCCGGGAAGACTTTTACGATGGCTAAGATCATAGAGGCGGTCCAGAAACCTACGCTTGTCATCTCGCATAACAAGACTCTGGCGGCGCAGCTTCACGGGGAATTCAAAGAATTCTTCCCTGACAATGCGGTCGAATACTTTGTCAGCTACTACGATTACTATCAGCCTGAGGCCTACGTGCCTTCAACTGATTTATATATAGAGAAGGATGCGGATATAAACGAAGAGATCGACAAGATGAGGCATTCTGCTACGGCTGCTCAGCTGGAGAGGAAGGATGTAATTATAGTCGCTTCTGTTTCGTGCATCTACGGACTCGGTAGTCCGAGCTCATACCGGAATCAGCTGATCAGTCTGCGGCCGGGAATGGAGATCGAGAGGATGGAGCTGCTCAGACGGCTCACCGATATCCAGTATACAAGGAATGATATAGATTTCCAGAGGGGCTCTTTCAGAGCGCGGGGAGATGTTATAGATATTTATCCTGCAGGAGGAGAGGAAGCAGTAAGGGTAGAGATGTTCGGCGATGAGATCGAGAGCATCCGCGAGATAGACCCTGTTACGGGAGAAGTGACGAGCGTAAGGTCGCATATATCTATCTTCCCGGCCAGCCACTATATCACCAGCAGGGATGATATGCAGATGGCTGTCGCTTCGATCAGAGAGGAACTCAAAGAGAGGCTGGACTGGTTCAGGGCGAACGGCAAGCTTCTGGAGGCTGAACGTCTGGAGCAGAGGACTAACTACGATATAGAGATGATGCTCGAGGTCGGGACCTGTAAGGGAATAGAGAACTATTCGAGGCATATCAACTTCCTCAAGCCGGGCGAGAGGCCATATACCTTGCTCGACTATTTCCCTGACGGTGATTTCCTCACTATAATAGACGAGTCACATGCGATGCTGCCTCAGCTGAGAGCGATGTACAACGGAGACCGCGCACGCAAGGAATCCCTTGTTGAGTACGGGTTCCGTCTGCCGTCAGCATTCGATAACAGGCCGTTGAAATTCGAAGAGTTCAGCAAGCTTACGGGTCAGACCGTTTATGTGTCGGCTACACCGGCCGCATATGAGCTGCAGCGCTCGGGCGGCGTCACGGCGGAGCAGCTCATCAGGCCGACAGGCCTCCTCGATCCGGAGATCGAGGTGCGGCCGACCGAAGGCCAGATCGACGACCTCATGAGCGAGATCATTGCAACTGCGGCTAAGAATGAGAGAGTCCTGGTCACTACTTTGACCAAGAGGATGGCGGAGGATCTTACCAGATACCTGCAGGAGCAGGGCATCAGAGTCAGATATCTTCACTCCGAGATCGATAACTTCGAACGACTTGAGATAATCAGAGATCTCAGACTGGGCAAATTCGATGTTCTTGTAGGGATCAATCTGCTGAGAGAAGGTCTGGATCTGCCGGAGGTTTCGCTCATCGCTATCCTGGACGCGGATAATGAGGGATTCCTGAGAACAGAGACTTCCCTTATTCAGACTGTCGGGCGAGCTGCTCGTAACGCGCACGGCAGGGTCATCATGTATGCTGATTACATCAGTAAAGCGATGCGGGTATGTATAGATGAGACAGCAAGGCGCCGCAAAGTCCAGGATGAGTATAACAAAGCACATGGTATAATCCCTGAGACGATCGTCAAACCTGTTAGAGAGATCGCAAGGGCTACGAGTGAATATACGGGCGACAGGAGCAGCAAGGATCCTAAGACCATGACTACAGCAGAGCTGCGCGAGACTATCAGAGAGATAGAGAAGAACATGAAGGAAGCAGCCAAGCAGCTTGATTTTGAACGGGCAGCCGAGCTGAGAGACGTGTTGTTCGAGCTGAGAGCCAGCTCGCGCGCGTGATAGAGATCAGAGTAAGGTACAGAATGGATAAGAATATAGTAATCAAAGGAGCAAGGGAACATAATCTCAAAGGGATAGATGTTACTATTCCGAGAGACAAAATGGTGGTCCTGACCGGATTGTCCGGTTCGGGCAAGTCATCACTTGCTTTCGACACGATATATGCAGAAGGACAGAAGAAATACGTTGAGTCACTCTCTTCGTATGCGCGTCAGTTCCTTGGCCTCATGAAGAAGCCGGACGTTCAGCTTATAGAAGGGCTGTCACCGGCGATCAGCATAGACCAGAAGACAACGAGCCGCAATCCTCGTTCGACTGTCGGGACAGTTACTGAGATATATGACTATCTCAGACTTCTGTATGCGAGGATAGGTATTCCTCATTGTCCGATTTGCGGGCGTGAGATAACCAGTCAGTCCATCGACAGTATCATCGAGAATATCCAGGCGCATGGAACGGGGACCAGAATAGTAGTCCTTGCTCCTGTCATTCGCGGCCGTAAAGGCGAGCACAAAGCGGTGATAGACCGTATCAGGAGAGACGGCTTCACCCGCGTCAGAGTAGACGGGGAGATGAGGCGCCTTGATGAGGACGAGATAGTACTTGCCAAGAACAACAAGCATAATATAGAGATCGTGGTGGACCGCCTGATGATCAAAGAAGGGATTGAGAGAAGGCTTGCGGACTCCATCGAGACGGTCATGAATCTGACCGGAGGTCTGCTGATCGTGGATGTGGTGGGGCAGGAGTCGTTGAACTTCAGCCAGAGTTTTTCCTGCCCGGACTGCGGCATCAGTATTGATGAGATAGAGCCGAGGAGTTTTTCTTTCAATAATCCCTTTGGAGCCTGTCCTTTCTGTCACGGCCTGGGATTTAAGATGGAGTTTGATGTAGACCTGATGATACCGGATAAAGGGATCAGTATTGCAGACGGGGCCATCGCAGTTCTGGGCTGGCAGTCCTGCACCGACCCCAAGAGCTACACCAGGGCCATACTGGATGCTCTGGCAGTGGAGTATG
>SVCR01000025.1 GCA_015058265.1 Clostridiales bacterium | reverse complement strand
CCTCAGCGCCTTCCTCGTTAGTAACAGCGTATCTGAGTGACAGACCAAGTCTTCTCTGAGGATGGAACTTGGTGCGTACAGAGAGGAGAATACCGACTACGATGATGAGAACCATCATTACGGTACCCCATACAAGGCCGTCCAGCCAGCTTATAAATTCACTTATGCTCATAAAAACCTCCTTGTAAATCATCAAAACATTATCTGCCGGGGGCTGTGCGCTAAATAAAGCATTTATTATATAAATGACCCTGAGAGAGACGGAAGATTCGTCTCCCAAGGAATTATTATTGTGAGTATTGCTGAAAGGTTTTGTAGATGGGCAAACAATAATCTGCCGCCTCTCTCAGAGCCATTTATAGCTAAATACGCAAAAACAGACATATCAAAAGAGATGTGTCCTAAAGCCATAAGAGTGCGAGGTTATTTGTTTCCGTCTTTAAGGTGAATATAAAAGATATGTTTTAAAGATGTGCCGGGAAGCGCAGATAAAAGGAATATGTTAATACAAGCAGAGAAGAAAATGCCGTGGTCCTTAGAATCGGCCCGGCCGGTATTGTCAGTACTTGTAAGAAGCAGTCTTCCCGGTCTTCCCTTTTCAGTCAGAAAGTGAGATGTTTCTGCATTAGCAGAACTGTGCGTAATGAGGTCCGGCATGATAGGCAAAGCAGGAGCACTCATCTCATTCCGGTATTCGCGAGCCTCGTGAACAACACCGTATGATTCATCGCATACAGCAGAATAAAACAGCCCCAAGATCATGCCGGCGGCAATAAATAAAAGAATTATTCTGTTTATTTCACTGCGAATCTTTACTGTCACGTCGTCTCCTTTTTCTTTATCTTTCAATCTTTTTTCAAGGATTGCAACAGTAAAGACCGTTTCTTAGCGGAGCATTTGCGGGGAAGCCCGCATTGTTAACGGATTATTAACTCTCAGCAAGCCCGGACGCTTTGGACTGACACAGAATGCGTGATCAATCCGGTTCCCTCAGGTAATAACCTACACCGGCCTCTGTAAAGATATACTCCGGCTCCGCCGGATGACTTTCTATCTTCCTGCGGATATTTGCCATGTTCACCCGCAAGATCCGATTGTCATTTTTCAGGTTTGGCCCCCATATCTCACGGAGTATCATGTCATAGGTAATGACCCGCCCGGCATATCTGCCAAGCAGCGCGACCAGACGGAACTCCGTTTGAGTCAGTCCGACGTCGCAGTCGTTCTTCAGTACACGGTGCTTGTTGTAATCTATCGTGAGGCTGCCTATATGCAGAACTCCGTTCTGCAATGCAAGTCCGGCGTCCATTGTTGTACGCCTGTGCCTTAGAGCGGAACGGATTCTTGCAAGAAGTTCTGAGGCGCCAAAGGGCTTAGTTATATAATCATCTGCTCCCAGATCAAGTGCCTCTACCTTGTCTTTTTCGTGAGCTCTTGCAGAAAGCACAATAACCGGAATCGAAGACCACTCACGCAGAGACTTGAGGAGTTCAGTTCCGTCCATGTCAGGGAGGCCGAGATCGAGGATAACAAGATCCGGACAATGTGATGATATTATTGTGAGAGCCTCCGCACCTGAAACCGCGACCATCACATCATAATTGTTTGCCTTAAGTATTGTCTTAAGCAGATTGAGGATGCTGCTGTCATCCTCTATAACTACTATTCTGTCTCTAATCTCCATAATATTCTTAAACCTGTTTTTCTCCTGACGAATCTGTGTCTATGAATACTGCTTGCTGTCTAACGGGAGTTCAAAATAAAAGCGGGAACCGCCCTCCTCCCTGTTTTCTGCAGCTATCGTTCCGTTATGAGCTTCTATAATTGACCGGCATATCGAAAGTCCTATTTTCATATTGCGTCCGGAACCAACCCCACGCTCTCCGATAGGAAGCATTTCATCAAAAAGATGCATCTTAAGATCTTCTGAAATTCCTATACCGTCATCTTCAACCATAAATACCGCCTGCTCACCCTTCGTTGAGATCCGCAGTTCAATGCGGGAAGTGGTCTCACCATGCAGTACTGCATTTTCCATCAAGTTGAAAAGCACCTGTTCTATAAGAACTGCATCCATCGGTACAAGCAGAGCATCGTCCGGAACCGAAACGCTGACAGGAACACACGGATATCGCCGGCGGAATTTATTCACAGAACTGCTTGCGATCTCTTCTGCAAGCTCCGGCTCTTTCCTGATTTTTGCAACATCACTGTTGATCTTTGTGATGGACAGAATGTTTTCAACAACGCGGTTAAGCCATTCTGCCTCTCTTCGTATATCTTCAAGCAGCTTCTTTATCTGAGGCTCGCCAAGCTTTCCGTCATTTTCTAATATTGCAGACGCATTTCCCATAATGGTTGTCAGGGGAGTTCGAATATCATGAGATACTGAACGCAGAAGATTACTGCGCAGTTTTTCAGTTTCTATTTCCAGACGAATAGTCTCCTGAGCTTTGATCCGGCTTGTCATTGTGCATACCGTAAGTGATACCGTCAGCATAGCCAAAAAAGTCAAAGGATAACCTGTAAGTGTGAAGTTCAATTCAAAATAAGGATAGGTAAAAGCATAGTTAACACCAATTACCGCAAGCAGGGATGCAGTTATCCCATAGATATATCCATGGGTAAAGCGCGATACGCAGAGGACTGCCAGAACAAACAGCATCGGAACATGTGTATCGGTAGAACTGAATTGGTGCAAAATCATGCATATTATCGAGGCAACAGAAAGAATGCCCGCAGTGATCAGGCAATCCTTAACTATTACAGGTAAGGCAAGCTTCTTTTTCATATAGTAACTATACTTTAATTATTTTGTTTTTTGAGGTTTTTTCACATGCTTAGCGGAATCTTAACAGTCTCACGCGCGGGGTGAAAAATAAAAACAGGGAAGGCTCATTCAACCGATGCCTTCCCTCACTTGTTCTCTCGAATGACTCTTGCAGGCGTCACTTTCTTGCCTCCATCAACCTGCCCTCTTCGGCATACAGCTCTGCAGAATATCTGTTGATCTCTATTTGCTCTTCTGAAATCTCTTTGACCACTTTGGCAGGCCTGCCGAATGCCATATGTCCGTCAGGAATGACCGTTCCGCCGGTCACCAGCGAGCCGGCTCCGATGATGCAGTTATTTCCTATCACAGCTCTGTCCATAATAACTGAACCCATACCGATCAAAGTGTTATCTCCGATGGTACATCCATGTATAAGGCACATGTGTCCGATGGTGACGCCATTTCCGACAGTTATCGGACATCCGTGACCGGTATGCATCATGCTCAGATCCTGGATATTCGTTCCTTCACCTATGACGATGCTCTCCTTCTCATCGCACCTGATGACGCTGTTATACCAGATACTGCTGTTCCTGCCGATAGTGATATTCTCACCGACGATCTTCACTCCGTCCGCAACAAATACAGTCTCATCGATCTTCATATTCTTTCTCTGTCCTCCGCTCTGCTTCCCCGAGATGAGATTACTTACATATCAGTCTTGAAGAAATATCAGTCACGCTCAACAGCATTACTGTAATCTCTGAACCGGTATCTCTTCTTGCCGGGAGTTATCTTCCCATACTCTATTGCCTGCACCGGGCAGTTCTGTATGCACGACATGCAGTGAGCACAGCTCCTGCCGGTCCATTTCGGACGATATGTCTCCTTGCCTGAAGACACTATCTTCACCATTTTGATTTTCTTCAAAGGACATCGTCCTTCACACATGCCGCAGCCCGTGCACTTGTCAGTCGCATGGAATTTCTTCACAGGCTGCATTATCCTCTGCCATACAGGATTGACCGGAACGATGGCCGCATATTCCGCAAGCCATTTATGACGCGACTTCAGGTCTTCTCCTCTTCTGATCGACTCTGCTATTCGTCCGATCTGCCCTGCAGAAGTAATTATCCGCCTCTCTATCTCGTCATCTTCAAGCTCGTCATACAGGTCAGTCGCTATGTAATTCTGCGGCATAGTCAGTTCAGCACAACCTCTGTACTTCATGCCCTTCTTCCTGACGATCCTTCCGGCCAGAGGTCCGCTGATCCCCGCATACCCTCCGCTTGTGAAGACAAAGTACACATCCTTGCATCCGTTCAGCGGAGTCTTTCTGATGAAGTCCGCCACAAATCCCGGCATCTCGCATACATACACAGGTGTGCATATAACAAATGGCGCATCCGAATAAATATCCGAGTGATCATGCTCTCTGATACGAGGCAGCAGATCTATCGTCTGATCTTTCAATTCGGATGCGATCTCCTTCGCGATATATTCAGTATTACCAGTCGTACTAAAATAAAGAACCATTTACTATCCTCACGCGAGAAAACTCTGATAACCGGCAGCTATCAGGGTTCTTACCTATTTGTGCCTTGTTGTTATCAGGGTTCCTCCCTCTTCATTCCCGGTCTACAGACCGAGAGAGACTGCGACTACCGTCCCGAGATAGTTGCCCAGCACATAACCCAAGGTGCCGATGAGCATGGCCGGTCCGACCAGGTCCACCCATCCTTGAGATATCGCCATACCGGCAGCCGTCGTCGGCCCGCCTATATTAGCATTTGAAGCAATAATAGCATCTTCAAGATTGAATTTAAATATCTTGGCCGCGCCGAAGCAAAACAGCATATTGACCGATACCATTATCAGCGCCAGCAAGAGGAATAGCGGGCTCTTTGTGATAACAGTATAAATATTTGCCGGAACACCTATAACGAACAGAAACAGGTATATGCAGTAAGTACCGATCTCCTGAGATCCATGCATTCCTTTGACTTTCTCGGCAAGGAATGTAGCAACGATGACAGATATAGTAGTGATCCACACGTACTGAGAACCGAGGAACCGTACCACGAATGCCATCAGTATGCTGTTCGCCTCGAATCCATCGAACAGCCCGGCTATAAGTCTGGAAACCCATACAACAGCCGCAGAATAACCGATGTTGATCGCTATATCCTTAAGCGAAATGTCCTTGCGGCTCCAGAATGCGGCCGCCATCGTCTTGCTCTCATCAGGACTCGATGCTCCCGACTCGACTTCATCTATCAGCGGATGCTTATATTTCCTGCGGAACCAGCTGTTACCGGCAGTAAAGATGAGCACGAAGAAATAGATCGCCATCAGCAGATTATCCGCTACGATAGCAGCCGCCGTAACATCTTCACCGGCAGCATATTGTGATGCCATAGCAGCGAGATTCACACTTCCGCCGATATAAGTACCGGTCATCATGGCAGTGACTCTTGCAAGATCCCCTTCATTGCCGTATGGTCCCTTGAGCAGGAAGAAAGCAAGGTAAGCTCCAACTACTGTCCCGGCTGATCCTGCAAGGAATATCACAAGCATTTTGCCGGTCTCAGCCCATATCTTCTTCAGATCACATTGGAGCAGAAGCATAGGTATGCCAAGCGGGACGATAACACCCCAGACTATATCATCATACAGCACGCTGGATGTCGGAAGTATCCCGAGATTAGCGAGGACCATTGCTATGATCAGCGCGATGATGCAGCCTGATACTTTTGATGCCCACGCATATTTCTGCTCGAGCCATATTGCGCAGAAAGCACCAACAGTCATAGCAACAAGCAACCCCCACATATCATCTGCTGCTATCAGTGACTCACGCCCCAATATACCCATCCAGAATTCCGTCATGTAAACAACTCCTTTGATACAAATCCGTGGTCAGAACTGATCTGACCACGGATAGTATACTGTTCTGATATAAGAAATCAAGGAATTCCGCAGGCAGATCACATTTTGATACAGCTGTGCATCATTATCGATTTGATCTATATCATACATCTTATTTGACAACGACTTTGATCTTTTTATATACGCCATTCTGCGCATATGCATAAACATAACACTTGCCTTTGGATCTGCCCTTACTGACTCCCTTGCTGCTTACAGTCGCGACAGTTGTGTTTGTCGACTCATATCTGAGTGCGACGTGGATCCATTAATTATTATATTGACAGGCTTCTGACTTCGCAAGTTTGCATATTAATAATCGTTCACTATTGTTGGATGCATCAAGTCAAGTCTAGTAAAATTATTATGTATATTTTTGGATATGTCCGGAAGGAGGTAACTATTATGAAGAAAATACTCAGTCTTCTTATGGTGCTTATGCTGGTATTTGCATTCACCGCCTGCGGCAGCAGCGAAGAAGCCGAGACCGAAGACAGCGGGCAGAATCCTGTTATGAATTTTATCGGTAATTACGTGTGCGACAGAGCATCGATCCTCATAAGCGCTGAAGGCGCGAATGGTGCAAGTGTACTTGTCAACTGGGCAAGCAGCGCAACAGAAAACAGCACCTGGGTAATGAGCGGAGAATTCGACACTGATAAGCTTCAGATTTATTATCAGGATTGCGTAAGAACGGATTATGTCTATAACGAAGCCGGGGAGATCGAGTCCTCTACAGAAGTGTTTACCGGCGGCCACGGTTTTATCACTTTCAGTGAGGGCAGTTCGCTGTCTTTGACATGGCAGGAGGATCAGGAGCATGTTGCAGATGACATGGTCTTCGAATTCTCAAATGATGTCCCTGAAGATGAGCCTATGGCAAACATGGTCAATCCATGGCAAACAGCAGATTCACTTGCCGAAGCAACAGAAGGCGCGGGCCTCGATGGCTTTACGATTCCTGAAGGCGCTGAGATCAGCCTCGGAACAGTGACACCTGATGAATACAGATATATGGACGGCATGGTAGATGTCCGTATTCCTATTGCCGCAGTGGAAATGACTATTCGCAAGGGCAAAGCTGAAGTGCTTGTCGAGGAAGATGATATTTCAGGTGATTACGGTGAATATAAGTACGAATGGACTCAGACCATCGATGGACAGGAAGTCAAGTGCTTCGGCAACCGTGAAGGTGAAGCGACCAAGACCATATGGTCTTCAGGAGAAGATTACTACGCTCTCCTTGCGCGCGGCGCAGGCGGGGATGATGATTTCGGTCTGAGCTCTGATGATCTGGCAGTTCTTGTCAGCGGGATCAAATAACCGGGATCAGACCGGCATCAAATCTAAGACTCATGCGGGGAAGTATCTTTCCCCGCTTTTCTTTTCTCCAGCATTACAAGCAGCCACTCCCGATACACAAAATCGATAATAGCCGCAAGAGGGATCGCGAACAGGATGCCGACCATTCCGAACATCCTTCCGCACACCAGTACTGACATAAGAATAAGAAGTCCCGATACTCCGAGAGTATTGCCGAACAGTTTCGGTTTGATGAAATACGGATCAATGAACTGCAGCACAAAAGTAAATACGATGAAGATCAGAGCATGGACAGGCTTGACAAGTAAGAGTATGAAAGCTCCGACAGCTCCTCCGATAATAGGACCGAATGTCGGTATGAGATTTGTAAGTGCGACGACAACAGAAATCAGCCCTACATATTCCATTCCCATCAGCTTCATGAACACAGCATTGGCCATGCCTACTATCGCCGCATCCAGAAGGCTGGAAACGATGTAGCTTACCAGGATCCTGTCACATCTTCCGAGGAATTTGACCGCTTTGTTGTACTTCGACTCTGCCATCAGCACACTCAGCAAGCGCTTGAAGCCTGCCTTTATAGAATCCTTTGATGACAGCATATATACGGACAGGATAAGCGCGATGACCCAGGCCACAATACTCTTTCCTGCCTCTGCAGAAGCATTTACAAGGCTGGTGGCATTATCGGCGAAATATTTCTGAAGACCTCTGACTATATCCCCTGATGAGTTTATGAATCTTTCGATCCTGAGCATATCAGATACGCCCCACTTTTCAGTCAGATCCTGAAGAGACTCCAGATATCCGTCCATATTGCTTATCAGCATCACAGCACTATTGATGAGCTGAGGTATCAGAGTCCCCAGCAGGAATGCAACGACAGCTATCAGCGATATGATAGCCGCAGCAACACAGACCGACCAGCGCAGCTTCTTCTGCCCGATCCTGCTGAACAGCGTCTTCTCGAACAGAACAGCAAGCGGATTGATGACATAAGCGATTACCGCCGCCAGAAAGATCACTTCAAAATAACTGAGGAACTTGATCAGGCCTTCGGTTATCGACCCGAAGTTAGACAGGACAACATAAAAGGCAACCGCGATACATGCAGCTACAGCATATGGATACCACTTGCGATCTTTTATACCCTTCATAAAGTAACTCCCATCCTGACCGCCAGTTCTCTGACCTTACGTTTGAACAGTCTTCTCCTTGCAGCATGTTTCCTTCCGAACACTATATACTCTGCGACAGCCGCGACAGGCAAAGCCATGATCACGTCAACTGCAGAATGCTGCTTAACGAAAGTAACAGATATAGATATCAGTACAGCTGATAAGACCACGAATGCTTTCCATGTCTTTGGCGCCTTCCTGTATTTATTCCACACCGATGCGATACCAACAGAGTATGCGACATGAAGAGACGGGCACACACCTGTCGGAGTATCGAACGCGTAGATGAACGCCATGATCTGGCACAGAAAACCGTCATTAGGCATAACATCAGGTCTTCCGAGCTGAATGCTCGGGTAGATTATATATATCAGCATGGCTATCGCCTGCGTGATCATTATGTATATCTGCAGTCTCCTAAAGCTGTTCACATCATAGAGGAAGAAATAAAGCAGAGATATCACGATCAGTATATACCAGAAGCAATAGAACAAAACAAAGTACTCATTGAAAGGGATCATGTCATCCAGAGCGCAATGGATCACATGGAACCGATCTGCAGGAATGAGGTTTTCCGTAATAAAATACAGCACAAAATAAGCCACCCACCCGCCGAGGAGCTTTATATGGGCAAATCGCGGTTCGTTGATACGCGAAATGCGGAACTCACTGTAATCGACAACAGGCTTACCGAATCCGAGTATTGATTTATTCTGTCTGATTCCCTTCAAAGACATTAAGTCCTTTCTGTATCTCTATGTTTGTATTATACAGCTTTTTAGGTATATTGGGATACGGAACTACGGTATGTTCAGGAAGCGATATGGCTATGTCAGTAATGCCGTCCATCATCGCCTTCGCCAGCCTCTTTCTTTCTTCTTCCTTAGGTGCTGTATGATCGTACTTTACGGGTTTTCCCATGTACATCCTCTTCATTCTCGGAGCGATATACATAGGGACAAAGCATATCTCTTTACCTGTTTTCTTGTAGTATAATCTCGCAACGTCTATAAATCTGTCCTGGAATTCCCATACGATTCCATTATAAGGCACATCATGCTCAGGGAATATGATCGCATCAGCTCCCTCGCAGAGTCCGTTGACCGTTTCTCTGAATGTCGTGATGATCCTCGTATCATGATATACTCCTATGCATGAAGCATTATTGAAAATGCAGACGGAAATAGGCGCTATCAGATAAGACAGTATCTTGTACAGCCATCTGTTGTATGCCGGTTTTCCTGACCAGAAGTCCTTGAAAGAATAAGCCGGGACTTCCTTAAAATGCATCATCTCGCCGGCTGTCCATATGTAATGATCTCCGGGATAATACAGCTCGCAGGAAATCGGGCCATTCATCTTGCAATGATTTCCCACCACGATGCAAGGCTCGTCAGGTTTGTTTTCTGTCCCCACCACTTCAATCTTAGGGTAGATCGTTTTCACCAGAAAGTGTATGATTTTGTATGATTGTTTTGATATTATTTCCTTCATTATCTCACTTCTCAGGTATTAATCATATAGTCCCGGTAACCTGCGGTAACAGGCCTTCTGCTCAAACAGAAATAGAATATCACTAATAAATTAAAAACGCAAAGCTTCCTTGCTATATACGTATTGCGGATCTATAGTTAGCATAACAGACACGGGATGTCGTCAGATAAAAGGAGTATTCTTAATGGAAAACGAAACTGAAAAAATGACCCGGCCAAAGCGCAGGACATCTTTTACCAACCGAATAATATGGATCATAGCCGTGACATTCGTCATGTACCTCATCGTAGGTGAGCTGGCTCAGGAACAGCTGTCCCGTCTTTTCGAATCAATTCCGGGCCAGTCAGACGCCATGCATTTTACTACATATTATTACACTACTGTTCTGGGCAGCATTATCGTCCTGTTCCTCTTCCTCCTTATCACATGGAAGAAGAACGGTTTTGTGATGAAGTCCTTCCTGCCTTCCGACATCAACGGCAGTAAGGCTTTCAATTTCCGTCTTCTGGGACTCGGTCTGCTACTGGGATTTATCACAAACTTCTTCTGTATCCTGTGTGCGCTTCTGCATGGTGATATCAAACTTGAATGCATTTTTTCTGTATCGCAGATACCTTTATTCCTGTTCGCTCTGCTTTCAGTCTTTATTCAAAGCAGCTCTGAAGAAATGTGGTGCAGAGGTTTTATGTACGAGCGTATCAATGTTCACTATCCTCTGTGGGTAGCAGTAGCAATTAATGGTATACTTTTCGGACTCCTCCACGCCTTCAACCCGGGAGTAACTAAACTCGCGATATTCGACATCATAGTCTGCGGGATATCCTACTCATTATTGAAATGGTATTCCGGCAGCATATGGACTTGCATGGGTATCCACACAGCCTGGAATTTCACACAGAATTATCTGTTCGGTCTTCCTAACAGCGGTCTGATATCCCAGGTATCGGCCTTCCGTCTTGCTGCCGCCAACGGCACCACCAACCTCTTCTATGATTACAAATTCGGCGTAGAAGGTGCTCTGCCTGCATTGTTCATCGATGCCCTGATCGGTGTCGTCATACTGGTCCTTGCTTACAGAGAGGGGCGTCTCAATGAGCTCCTGATGTCAAGAGAGAAGCTGCTTTCACAGCAGGAAGCAGCACAGCTGCCGGCCGCATCTCCGGTATCCGAATAACAGAAACTAAGATCACCCGGATGGTACGCACATCACGGCGAACAACAAGCGCTCTTAACAGGATTTTCTTTCAAAAAAGATACAACCGCTGCAGCAATTGAAATTTCAACTGCTGCAGCGATTTTTTGCCATCATTTTTTATCCATTAAGTCTGCAAGCCTAAGCCTGCTCTTCTCTCTTTACGATCTCTCCGCTGTTCTTGAAGATGCTGTTTTCTGCAACGACTCCGCGAACACAGCTTGTAGGATATACGCTTGTGTGGCGGCCGATCACGGTCCCCGGATTTGCTACGGAATTGCAGCCCATGTCTGCATAGTCACCCAGCATAGCGCCTACCTTGCGCATTCCGGTGTCGATCTGTTCATCACCATTCTTGATGACGACATTCTTGTTGTCAGCCTTAACATTGGATGTGATAGATCCGGCTCCCATGTGAGCATGGAATCCCAGGATCGAATCGCCAACGTAATTGTAGTGCGGTACCTGGACATTATCGAACAGTATAACGTTCTTGAGCTCTACGGAATTGCCTACAACACATTTGGTCCCTACAAGAGCGGAACCTCTTACAAATGCTCCGTGCCTTACCTGTGTTTCAGGTCCGATGATGCAAGGCGCTCCGAGATAAGCACTCGGGAATACCTCTGCTGTTTTATGGACCCATACATTCTCACTGACTTCATCATACTCGCTCGGGTCAAGTGACTTACCGAGTTCGATGATCATCTCTTTGATCCCCTTCAGAGCTTCCCACGGATATGTGAACTGTTCAAGATATCCTTTTGCTGCTGTGTGCTCAAGGTCATAAAGGTCTCTGATAGTATACATATTCTTTCCTTTCATTGGATTGAGGGTATGTTATTCAACGATATGTCCTTTGCTGCGGATAACATCGATGACCTGATCAACATACTTATCACAAATTTCATCACTTGTAGCTTCGACCATAACGCGGATGACCGGTTCAGTACCCGATTCTCTTACGAGGATCCTTCCGTCATCGCCGAGAGCTTTCCCGACTTCTGCAACAGCTGCCTGAACATCCGGGTCATTCTGAGCGTCCGGTTTGCTCTTGACTCTGACATTCTTCAGGACCTGAGGATAGAAAACTACAGGTGCTGCGAGTTCGCTGAGAGGCTTCTTCTTAGCAAGCATTACTTCCATTATCTTCATTGAAGTAAGGATACCATCACCTGTGGTAGCGTACTTTGTGAAGATGATATGTCCGCTCTGTTCACCACCGATCCGGTTGCCTGTCTGGAT
>SVCR01000310.1 GCA_015058265.1 Clostridiales bacterium | reverse complement strand
CGAACATGGAACCCGCCGCCTATAGAGGCGGGGGACATCCGGCGTCTGTTATAGCTTTTCCGTTATTTTATTATCAACATCCTCCTCGGGTAAAAGCATGGATGGTATGAGAGCCTTTCGTCCGGACAATAAGCATGATTTCATTATTTTTGATACAAAGAAAAATGTGATTGACAGAGCTCCGCCGATATGGGATATTCTTAATGGTTAATTAGGGAGTAGCTTGCGCAGCGATGCGTAACATATTTCGTCAGTACGGGATATAGCCCCGGAGTATGTTCGAAGTAGCGAGACTTTTACCGTTTTTTTACGGTGAAAGTCTCTTTTTTTATAGCACGTCAGGATCATCTGCCTGCGCGCGAATATGGAGGTATTTAATGGATTTCAGTATTGTCATTTCACTGCTTGGAGGAGTAGCCTGCTTCCTCTTCGGAATGTCGGTTATGGGAGATTCTCTCAAAAAAGTTGCAGGCAGCAAGATGGAGATGATCCTGTTTAAGCTTGCAGGCAATCCCATCAAAGGCATTATTCTCGGAACAGGAGTCACCGCAGTTATACAGTCTTCATCCGCGACTTCTGTTATGGTCGTTGGTTTTGTAAACTCAGGGATGATGAAGGTCCGCCAGGCTATCGGGGTCATTCTCGGCGCGATCCTCGGAACAAGTATCACAGGCTGGATACTCGCTCTTAACAGCATCGGCGGATCCGAAGTCGCATCCTTTTTCAGCACAGAGATACTTACCGGAATAGTAGCTGTGATAGGTATCATACTGTGGATGTTCTCAAAGAAGGCTGTTCAAAAGAATATCGGCGGGATCATGATGGGCTTTGCCGTTCTCATGTATGGAATGAGCATGATGTCCGGTGCAATATCACCTTTGAGGGAAGACCCCCGTTTCATCCACATGCTGACCAGCTTCACCAATCCTCTGCTCGGAGTACTTGCAGGCGCGCTTATAACAGCTGTGATCCAGAGCGCCAGTGCCGCAGTCGGTATCCTCCAGGCACTGGCAATGACAGGAGCCGTTGAATTCGACATGGCTCTCCCGATCCTGATGGGTATCGGGATCGGTGCTTCCGTCCCTGTAATGCTGAGCGCGCTCGGCGCAAGCACAAACGGTAAGCGGACAGCCTTTGTATACCTTATTATTGATGTGCTTGGCGCGATCCTGGTCGGTATCATTTTCTACACACTCAACGCTATCATCGGCTTCAGCTTCATGAGCAGTACGATGACGATGGTATCGATAGCTCTTACAAATACTTTGTACAGGCTGGCTGTCGTAATACTGCTTGCGCCTGCGATCGGAGCCATGGAAAAGCTCGTCTGTGCCCTGTTCCCTGAAGGTAAAGAAGCCGCTGAAGAACAGGCAGACATGGATCGTCTTGAGACTAGATTCCTTGAGCACCCGGCGCTTGCTCTTGCTCAGAGCAGGACCGTGATCGACTCTATGGCAGAAAAGGCATATGAAAGTGTCACGCAGGCTGTAGCTGCCAGAAGGGATCCGAATAAGGACGCGATCAAAAGAGTCTTTGATCTTGAGGGAGTCGTTGACAGATACGAAGATAAACTTGGCGCCTATCTCTTCAAAATAACTTCAGCCGATCTGAATGAAGAGCAGTCAACAGAAGTAAACAAATATCTCAGGGTGCTTTCGGATTTTGAAAGGATCTCCGATCACGCAAGAAACATCGGTGAGGCCGTAGAGGAGATCGTTGATAAGAAAGTCACTTTCTCAGAAGCGGCGCAAACGGAAATGTTCGTTCTCGAAAGCGCCATAACCGAGATCACAGAGATAACTTTCCGCGCATTTGCCGATAATGATATTGATCAGGCCCTGAGGATCGAACCTCTCGAAGAGGTCATCGACGATCTTTGTGATAAGATAAAGTCGAATCACATACACAGAGTCAGCCATCAGGAATGCTCGCTTGAAACCGGATTTGTATTCAATGATCTGCTCACAGACTATGAGAGGATCTCCGATCACTGCAGCAATATTGCCGTCGATATAATCGAATCCGGTCCGAACGGGATCGAGGCTCATGAATACCACATGAATCACGATTACAGAAGTGATGAAAATTTCAGAAAGTATTTCAGTGAATATAAAGAGAAATATGATTTTTAGTCAGACCGCTGACTGTATTGTCCGTTCAGCTGTTCTATCATATCTTTCATCTGTCCGACTACTTTGTCAGGTCCGACGATCCTGACCCCGCCGCCAAGAGACACTATCCATCCCAGGAAGTGCATGCTCACAGCTACTGTAACGGTTGTCCGGAAGCGGTCTTCGCCAACAGGAACGATGATGATGTCCTTGCCAAAACGGTCGATCAGAACTCCGGCCATATAGTTTTCGCCCTCAAGGGTGACCTTCGTCTCCTCTCCGGCGTGCATCCCGAAAAGCGATTTGGTATAGTCGACAAGGTTGAACCCTCTGAACGCATCTTTACCCTCTCTCGCTTCGTCCAGGATGGTGATCTCTTTCATTTTATCTACGCGATAGTGCGTGATCATGCTGTGCTTTGCGTCATAGACGACGAGGTAGTACATTTCGTCATCCCACATTAATGCCCACGGACTCAGCTGGTACCACATGCCGTCATACCTCGGCTTCAGCTGCTTATTGAGGTCCCAGTCATAGTATCTGAACTTTATCTGCCGGTCCGAGTTTATAGCTCTGTGAAGTTTATCCACATTGTA
>SVCR01000024.1 GCA_015058265.1 Clostridiales bacterium | reverse complement strand
TACCGGAGCTGAAAGAAACGTTCTTATCTACGATAAGAGCCTCATACTGGAAGAATGCTCTCTCATGTCTGGCATCTGTCGTCTCACTACGATAAACTCTGCCCGGATAGACGAATCTTGCCGGAGCACCGTGCTCGAGGAGATATCTGACAGAACCGCCTGTAAGATGAGGTCTCAGGCAAAGTCTCTCATTTCCTCTCTTATCCTCTGTTCCCTGCAGCCAGTATGTATCCATCGAAGCTCTTGCCGGATGGTCAGCCGCAAAGTTCAGGTTGTCAAAAGCGAATTTCTCGCTGCTGATATCATCTTCACTGTATATTTCAAAGCCAAGGGATCTAAAGGCATCATTCAGGTCGTAACACATCTGTGTTATAGGATGAAGCGCGCCTTCTGTCACTTCAATACCCGGAAGAGTCAGGTCTATCTCACCTTCAACAGCGGAAGCTGAAGCGACCAGTTCTTCTTCTTTCTGACGGATCTTCTCCGCAAACAGATTCTTTACCTCATTAGCCTTCATGCCGACCGATCTTCTCATTTCCGGATCAAGGCTTCCGAGACTCTTGAGGACTTCCTGCAGCTGGCTCTTCTTGCCTGTCAGCTCCTTGCGGACAGCTTCAAGCACTTCAGGACCTGACGCATCTTCAATGCGCTGGAATCCTTCCTCGCGGATCCTTTCTAGCTTGTCTATCATATTATTTCCTCCTTAGCCTGAAAAATATCTTTTGCTATAGTATCATTTTCAATTAGTTGATTTCAACAACAAACTTGCGTATATATTGTGATTATTTACAAAAGTACAAAGTTCTGCTATTTGACCATATCGCGGCCTGTATATTCCTTAGGCTCTTCAGTCCCGTTGAGCACTCTCAATGCACCGGCTGCCATTGCTTCCTGCTCTACTTCATTCTCATAAACATATACAGGCGCTATCCAGCCGACATAATCCTTGATGCCCTCGATCAGCGAATTAAACCTTGTATATCTTCCTGTCAGAATTATTCCGTCTACCTGACCCTTGAGAACTACTGCCATCGATCCGATGTATTTGACGATGTTATATCCGAGAGCTTCCCATACGAGCGTTGCTTCTTCATCGCCCTCCTGGACTCTCCTGTATATCTCGTCAGCATCTGATGTCCCGAAGTGTGATACAAAGCCGCCTGTTCCCGTGCACAGATGGCGCATCTCCTCTACGGTATGATCCTTGAAGTAGTCAAGGACTCCCATAAGAGGAAGAGTACCGGTTCTGGTTGCGGTGAACGGGCCTTCTCCGCCTGCTCCCTCATTGCAGTCCACCTGTCTTCCGTGATCATGTGCGGCAATAGTGATACCGCCGTCGATATGAGCAACAACAAGCTTTGACTGCTTATAGTCCATCCCGTGTATCTTGCAGTGCTTCATAGCAGTACCGCGAAGGTTCAATGCGTGGGACTCTGTTCTCCTCCGGATCTCCTTGACGCCCGTGATCCTAGCTACGTCAGTATACTCATCGACACAGATAGGATCTACCATGAACAGCCTTCCTCCATACTGTGACTGAAGAAGAGCTGCAAGCTGTACTCCCAGGACCGAAGGATGGATAGTCCTTCCGACATTGTTGCGAATATCATTGAGAAGCAGATCGTTGACCTCATATGTTCCCGAAGGGACCGGATAGCATCCGCCCCCTCTTCCGACGAAAGCATCCACATCCGAAAGGTCCAGATTATTATCAGTGATGCATTTTCTTATAACATCCATTCTGTAATCCAGCTGATCATTAGTGGTCGGGAAAGAATTAAGGACCGAAGCATCATGAGTGACCGATGTTTCGAACATCTTTATCTTGTCCTGAAAAAGCGCTACTTTGGTAGAAGTAGAGCCCGGATTAACTACGAAAACTTTGAATCTGTATTTCTTCATTTCTGACACCATAATTATCAACAAAAAACAGTGGCTTCATTCCGGAGCCACTGGATCTCACATTCTAATTCAGTGAATGCCCCGGGAGCATCTTATTGGAAAAGAAAGCCTCCGATCCTGGCAAACACTGATGAAAAGGCAATAGAAAACAGCAGCATGAACTTCACGAGTGAAGCAAGCGCCTGTGCTGCGGAATTCCTGTAATACCTGCCCGAGTCATTATAAACAGCTTCCAGTATTATCGCCGTGAAAGCAGAAGCACAGAGGAATGCCGTTAGGATCTCTTGCCCGAAGAACAATCCCGCAAAAGTAGGAAATGCCGCCGCGCACACTACAGGCAGCATCGACCCTCTCAGCGATCCGGCAGAGCCGGTATCATCATCCGAGCGGTCAAGACTTCTCAGCGCGACCCTTGCGGTCAGTCTGACTGAAAAGAGGATCATTCCCATAAGCATGAAAGGTACGGCGATACCCGCAAACATACCGGCAATATAGAACGGCTGTGTGATATCGATCGAATCTCCTCCGAGACTGTTCATAAAAGCAAAGAGTACTGCAGCGATAGTGAATGCTGATGATATGAGAAGATAGCTTCTGGCCGGCATCTCAGTCCTGACTGATGCAGTTTCAAGAACATCAGCCATGGCATTAGTGTTCTGATCATCTCCGGTGCTCTGAACAGCTCCGGATACAGTGCCGCTGATAATACTGAGTCCCGAGACAGCAGCAAAACTGATCGTCATCGATATAAAGCCGACAGCACAAAGTGCTACTCCGTAGGTGAATGCTATATTGCTGGAAACTACCAAAGCGATCACGAGCAGAGCCGCCGGGATGATAGATGACATCATTCCCGATCCCATGTTGAAAACAGACGGGACCTGTGATCCGAGTTTTCTGTATGACTTCCGGTTTCTGATGAACACTTTGCTGTCGCCTGAGAAGAATTTGAGGATCTCCCCGAGTATCAGACCGCAAACAACGCCTGTGACTATCGGGAGTCCGTACTGAATAGTGCCGAAAAACCTGAAGCTGAAATACAGTGCCGCCGCGCTCTCAATAGCACCTGCTATGATGCAGCTGAGTGTTACACTGCCGGCAGTCTTGATCCCTGCGCGGATATTGAAGAACAGGTTACCTGCCAGTGAAGCAACGATCCCCGAAGCGAATATGATGAGCGGGAATCGGGCAGCATCCTGAAGGGATACCATTGCGTTCAGTCCGGACATGTCACTTGCAGACTGAGCCAGCAGCATCACGGAAGCAGCAGCTGCTATGTATGATTCGAACAGTTCTGCTCCGGTACCGGCAAACTCACCTGCTGTATCGTTAAAGTCCTTGCCGGAAGAAGCCATGGTATACGCAGCTGAGTATACCCTTCCGCCGACATTGATCAGAGCTGCTGCAGTAGAAGCTCCGAAAGCCAGACTTACAGAAACGTTTATAGCAGTCTCAACTTTGAGCAGCACAAAAAGTGCTCCGAGACATATCAGCCCGATGCTCGTAATGCATGCTCCGAGAACCTCTCCGGATCTGAAGGCACTTTTAAGAGAATGCCTTATATCACCGTTAAGCGCTGCGTAAGCGGATGCAGTTCCGCCTGACACATACGCGGAGGATCCGATCAGATTCGCCACACAACAAACGGCCGCGCCCACTCCATAGACAGCGGCTGACTTCCAGCTGGTCGCGATCCCTATCGCAGCACCGACAATAACGACTGCGATAAGAACTGCCGGATATTGGAACATTATAAAGTTGATGTTTCTGCCTCTGAGGATCCCGTATATCCTGCCGATGATATCTCCCTGACCCCTTTTGCTGCGGAGCCAAGCTTCTGACAGGATAGCAACAAGCACCGCAAGCAGAGCACATAATAACGTAATGATCTTAAGCATCAGTACAATCCTATATGATCATTAATTGAAAATGCCAACGATCGCCAATGAAACGATAATATATACGATAGCTGCTACAGTAGTTATTCTGGCCAGCAGCGCGTCATAGCCTCTGCTCTTGCGCTTTCCGAAAAGCTGCTCTGCTCCGCCTGCGATGGAACCCGAAAGTCCGTCACTGTTTCCTGACTGAAGCAGGATGCTGACGATAAGAATAACACTTGATATCAGCAGAATGATCATTAAAGCTGTGTGCATGTTTTCCTCCAGTTTTTAATCTCAATGTTATTAAAGTGTCCGGTTCCGGGAAAACCCGAAAACGAACACTTTATAATAACACCCTATTGATGAAGTGTCAACGAATCGATACTACTTCAGCGCAGCAGCTGCATCGATTATTGCAGCAAAATCGTCGACTTTAAGGCTTGCTCCGCCGATGAGTCCGCCGTTGATATCCGGCTTAGCCAGAAGGTCAGCTGCATTGGACGGCTTCATGCTGCCGCCGTAGAGGATGATCATGTCATCTGCGACCTCATTGCTGTACATTCCGCCGACGACTCCCCTTATGAATGCGCACATTTCTTCTGCCTGCTCAGGGGAAGCTGTCTTGCCTGTTCCGATAGCCCAGATAGGCTCATAAACGATAACGATCTTGGAGATGCCTTCTGCTGTGATCCCTTCGAAGTCAGCTACGAGCTGGCTTGCTACGAATGTCTGCTCTCCGTTCGCTTCTCTTACATCGAGTGACTCTCCGACACAGAGGATAGGTGTGATACCTGCCTGAAGCAGAGCTTTGAGCTTGAGGTTGACAGTCCTGTCTGTCTCTGCGAAATACTCTCTTCTTTCAGAGTGGCCGATGATGCAGTAGTTTACTCCGATCTCCTGGAGCATCGGTACAGATATCTCTCCTGTATATGCGCCGGACGGCTCAAAGTGTACATTCTGTGCTCCGAATCCGATGCCGCTTCCTTCGAGTGCTTTGCCCAGCTCAGCGAGCTGTGTGAACGGTACGAGTACCGCGACGTCCTCAGCGTTGCTGAATGACTTTTCCTTTAAAGCATTTGCAAACTCTACAGCTTCTGATGTGAGCTTGTTCATCTTCCAGTTGCCGGCAATAAGAAATTTCTTCATGTGTAGTTCCTCCCCTTTCTATACTGAACTTATATTATTTATCTTCGATAACTGCGATGCCCGGCAGAACTCTTCCTTCGAGGAACTCAAGGCTTGCTCCGCCGCCGGTGCTGATATGAGTCATCTTGTCCTCAAGACCGAACTGAGTAACTGCAGCTGCGCTGTCTCCGCCGCCGATAACTGTAGTAGCATCGAGGCCTGCGAGGATCTCAGCTACAGCTTTGGTTCCCTTGGCAAAGTTCTCCATCTCGAATACTCCCATCGGTCCGTTCCATACTATGGTCTTAGCAGTCGCGAGAACGTCTCCGAATTCCTTGATAGTCTTGTCGCCGATGTCCATACCCATCCTGTCATCAGGAATAGCATCTACCGGATAAACATCAAACGGTGAATCGTTGGAGAATTCATCAGCACATACTACGTCGACAGGAAGCATGAACTTAACGCCCTTCTCCTCTGCAGCCTTAAGGATATCGCCTGCCAGATCCAGGCCCTCTTCATCGAGAAGTGACTTGCCGATCGAATAGCCCTGAGACTTGAGGAAAGTATATGCCATTCCTCCGCCTACGATAAGGATGTCTACCTTGTCGAGGAGATTGGTGATCACAGGGATCTTATCCTTGACCTTGGCTCCTCCCATTACAGCAGCAAACGGTCTCTCAGGATCATCAACAGCGCTTCCGAGGAATTTCAGTTCCTTCTCAATAAGGAAACCGGAAACTGCCGGGATGTAGTCTGCGATACCTGTGGTAGAAGCGTGTGCTCTGTGGGATGTTCCGAATGCTTCCTGAACGAATATGTCGCCGAGTCCGGACAGCTCACGGGCGAATTCCGGATCATTCTTCTCTTCTTCCGCGCGATATCTTACGTTCTCGATAAGCATCACATCTCCTGCGCCGAGCTCTGCTGCTGCAGCTCTGACGCTGTCGTCAACAACTGTATCAGACGGGACGAACCTGATCTCTTTGCCCAGATACTCGCTGAGTCTGGCAGCAACAGGTGCCAGGCTGAACTGATGGTCTGGCTTGCCCTTCGGGCGTCCGAGGTGGGACATGAGCACGATGGAAGCTCCGTTTTCGATCAGGTAATTGATAGTAGGAAGAGCAGCTCTGATCCTGGTGTCATCAGTTATAGAACCGTCTTTGAGCGGAACGTTGAAGTCACATCTCATTACAGCTCTCTTGCCTTCCCAGTTTACGTCTTTAACTGTCTTTTTCATAAGAGTTCTCCTAAATTATATAAGTGATTATTTATTAAATCGATTCATACATATCATAGACTCAGGAAGATCGATGTTCAAGTATCTGATCCTAAAAAAATGCCGTGCGGGTATGCACGGCATAATAAACAGTCTGATGCAGATCGATGTTTACCTATTCAACCGGATCGGTTCAGCTTGTTTTTCTGATCCCAAGCCTGAACTTCTCCCTGTAGTTCTTGCCCTCTGCCCATTTGAATTCAATATTCCCGGCGCCGAGTTCAAAGTGGTATTTGACGATCCCGAGATCAAGACGAGTAAGTCCGCCGATCGGAGGTATCTTGGTACTGACCTTGAATCCCTGCTGGTAGAGATAGAATCTCTGCTGGTTGATCGCTGTAGGCGCGAGCAGTGCATACTCGACTCCCTTGCAGAACCATCCCGGAGAGCCCTCGGTAATATTGGATACATCTTCAGGCTTCTTGTTCTTATGCGGACGGCCCTGATCTGCTCCGTATCCAAGGCTTATGATTATCACTTCCTTCTCACCATCAGCCACCTCTGCCTTGCTCTTTCCGTGTGTAAGAGCTACCCAGCAAGTATTGAGCCCAAGGTCCTGAGCCTTGAGGACGAGCATTTCTCCGTAATATCCGCTCTTCTCTTCAAGGTCTTTCAGATCCTTGGGACCGATGATAGAAATATAGTTCTTGACATTCTCAAATTTCCCATAATGAGCTTTCCTGCAGTTGAAGCATTCCGGCTCATCATAGATGATCTGTATATGGAGTCCTGATTTGCCGTTAATGGACTCCGCAGTCTCATTAAGCTGATCCCTAATATCTTCAGGAATCGGCTTATCAAGATATTTTCTGACACTGTGTCTGTTTCGGACAAGTTCATCGACAGTCATGGCACACCTCCCCTGAATAATAATTGTGAAAGTTCTCTGAAACTATTGTACCATTTTTCGACCATAAAAACAGCACTTATCATTCAAAAGGCAGTTATTACATTCCGGCTTGCGCGCCTTGCAGCATTTTCTGCCGTGGAATATCAGAAGATGATGCGCGAGTATCCACAGATGTTCAGGGATACTTTCCATCAGCTGCTTCTCTGTCTCATTGACATCATCCGCCTCTGCAAGCCCGATACGGTTGGATACTCTGAACACATGAGTATCGACTGCTATCCTCGGCACCTTGAATCCTTCAGCCAGGACAACATTAGCTGTTTTACGCCCGACGCCCGGCAGGCTTACAAGATCATCGAAATTGCCCGGGACCTCACCGCCGTAATCTTCGTTGAGCTTCTGCGCAAGCTTGATAATATTAGCCGCTTTGTTCTTATAAAGCCCGATAGTCCTGATGATATCCTCTACCTCACTCCGGTCTGCCGCCGCCAGTGCCTCAGGATCAGGATACCTTTCGAACAGCACCGGGGTCACCTTGTTCACGCTGACATCAGTTGTCTGTGCCGACAGCACTACCGCAACTACCAATTCAAAAAGGCTCCTGTGATCCAGCGCGCAAGCCGCTTCCGGATGCATTTTCTTAAGATCTTCAATTATGCTGGCTATTAATTCCTTATCTCTGATTCTTTTCATAAAAAACTCTTATTCCAACACTTCTTCAATTGACATCAGTACGTTCGAGTCATATAGTTATATTAACACTGTATACAATTATTCGATTTGTATTATCATATACAAATCGATTATACATCATTTTAACATTTTGGAGAATTATATGGAAAATTATGCTAACGAAAAGACCGTTCAGCCTCTTTCGGCAGGTCTATTTCAGGAAATTCAGAGGGACATATTGTCAGGCGAGATCCCATCAGGGACTAAGTTAACTGAGGCAGCTATATGCAAGAGATATAATGTCAGCCGTACTCCTGTGAGAGAGGCTTTCCGCCAGCTTGAGGCAGACGGTCTCATAGAAAACATACCTAACAGAGGTGCTTTTGCGACAGGGCTCACCAAGCGCGATATTTCCGACCTCTTCGATCTCAGAGGACTGTTCGAAGTCCAGGCAGTTGAATGGGCTATCAAACGAATGTCAGGTGATGATATAGATGCTCTGCGTGAGACAGTGGAATTCATGGAATTCTATACTCTGAAAGATGACATCGAGAAAGTTCTGGCATTCAATTCCCAGTTCCACAATATCATCTATGCCGGGACCAAGGACAGGATGATCCAGAAGACTCTCTTCACATACCAGACCTATCTCAAGCATTCTGCCCCGGCCAGAACCTACACAGGCGACTATCTCAAGATCATACTCGATGAGCACAAAGCTATTTTTGCTGCCGTTGAGAACAAGAATGTCGCGGCGGGACGCAAAGCCATGGAATATCATATGGAGCAGTCCAAGCTGAGACGTATAGCTAAGTATTTCTGACAGCTCAGCCTGTTTCCGCAGACTGATCGGTCTTTCATTCAGAATCAAAGACCGGCTCTTCGGGACCTCATAAGGTCCGAGAGCCGGTCATTATTATGCTGTCCGATGTGATCTAGCAATGTGTTCCGAAGTCTATGTCTCCCCTGAACTCATTGAGCCTTACCTCATATGCCTTCTTAGCATCATCATAGAATGCAGGGGTGCAGTCTCCGGCTCCCAGTCTTCTGAGGATGTACTTCATGAAGTCCGGATTGAGCACCAGCAGAGGTCCGAGAAGATTGGTGCAAACAAGGCCGCCCTTGCTGAACCCTTCTACCGAAGATTCCGGTTCATTCCCGTCGCCCTTAATGTTCCTGAAGAGACCGTCGCTCTCCGGAACTCCGTATGTGAAAGTGAATCTGCTGGTATATCCTACGATAGTGATCTCACCGGCTTCCGGGTCATCGAACGTACCCATATACAGTGAATTGTTCCTCTCACGGAGCTTACGCTTTGAATAGTACGGAGTGATACCGAGCGCGTCTATAACAGTCCCGTCCTCGACCTCGATCCTGTCCATGAATATCTCCGGAGCATTGCCCGTAGCCAGGATTAGGACACCCTTCTCGATGAGGTTTTCCAGTCTGGCTTTGAACGGCCTCAGCTTTTCTATCATCCTCTCCTGAGACTTCTCGCTCATGGAAGCGATATATATCATGTCGACATCTTCATCGGCGAAAGCAGGCTTCTGTGTCAGTCCGGTTCTGATGAATTCAGTATCAGCAGGAAGGCTGGCTTTAAGATAGTCTGTGTTCCCCATATCCCCGTACAGATTGCAGAGTTCAGGACAAAGTATCTCTATTCTCATGCTCTCACCTCCAGTATCTCAGTGATCTTCTCTTCGGCTTTTACGGAAAGATCGTAGGTCGACATGTCATGAAGCAGATATACAGTATCAACATCTGTTTTCAGGCTGTCGAGTGTTTCGAATTCATCAACTCCGCACACGAGCTTGCTCCTGTCTATGCCCGCCATGAGCAGCCTCATATACTGATCATAGCATCTCGGTCCGACTACCATGATCTGCTCGATCTTCTCATCATTAAGGAATTCGTAGTCAGTATCATAGATCCACCCTATTCTCTCGGATGAATCCTTCTCGTCGTCATCATCGAGTGCCATGACGATGGACTTACGGCCCGGTTTGTTCCTGATATATTCGAATACCATGGAAACAGGAAGGGAGTTATTTCCCTTGGCCATAGTGTGGACGAGTTCCACACCGTTGATAACTTTATTGCTGTATCTTGTCTTAGTGATCTCAGACTGAGCCATGAGCTTCTTTGCTTCTTCCATGCTCACTCCCATATCGAGGAGCAGCAGCAGAGCAGCCGCTTCATTATAAATATTGAAAAGCCCGTCGTTGATCATAGGCATCTCGTAGTCGCTGCCCTTGTAGCTTATAGTCAGGCTCTTGTTCTCATAGTCAACGCTCTTGACGAATACATCCGATGCAGGAGATTCGAATCCGCAGTGACTGCAGGAAGCATGTCCCACATTACCGTATCTGACGTAATCATAAGTCAGTTCATGACTGCACTCCGGGCATACCGGGAAGTCATTTACTCTGTTAGGAGGAGCATCATGATCGCTGTCAAGCTTGCCGATACCGTAATAGAGTCTCCTGTTCTCAGGCAGAAGCCTTGCTGAGCAGAGCTCGTCCGCATTAAGGATCACTGTCATGTCCTTGTAATCGGTAAGTCCCATCTTGTAGAACACATACTCAGGATGAGCGTTTCTCTGGAGCGAGTCTCTCAGAAGCCCTGTGCAAACAAGATAGTCCGCCTTGAGCATAGGGGCAACTATCCTCACCCAGTGCTCATCGGTCTCAAGAACAGCAACATCAGCTTTGCTCTTGCTGCCGTATCCTCCGCATGTCATCAGCGCAGTGCTGAGTCCCACGATAGTATTGGATCCGAGTCTGTTGCAGGCAACGGTCTTTCCCTGCTTCTCGAAAAGCGAAGTTATGAGATTGGTAGTTGTAGTCTTCCCGTCTGTTCCCGTGACGAGAATGACAGTCTCCGGTCTGGATACGTTGGAAAGGAAATCCGGACATATCTTGAGAGCAACGCTTCCCGGCAGATATGACGCCTTCCTCTTCAGCATCCTCATCCCGTGATATATGCCTTTACCTATAGTCAAGGCAGCATCGTATTTAAGTGACATAAATGTTTCCTCTCTAAATAAATCTAAGAGTGTGTTTTAAGTTGTATCAGTAAACGCCGAGCAGGCGCAGTATCATCGTAACAAGCGGTGTCAGTATCATGTCCGTGACATTGAAAACTATAAGGCCCAACAGGATCCATGTTCCGTACTGGTAGACCTTGTACCACCAGCTGTATCTGTCGAGCCTGAACAGCTGAGTGATGATCCCCCATCCGTCAAGAGGAGGACACGGTATCAGGTTGAATATCATCAGCACCACATTGATCGAGACTGCATAGAAGAAGATCAGATACAGATTCTCGATAACAGCCGCCCCGCCTGTCGAGTAGAAGGCGGACTGCAGTCCCTTGACCACAAATGACAGCACGACAGCTATGATCAGGTTCATCGTCACGCCGGCGATCGCTACGAGAAATTCATCCCTTCTCGGCTTCTTGTAATATCTCGGATCTATCTCTACCGGTCTTCCCCAGCCGAATCCGACAAGGACCAAAGCAGCAAATCCTATCCAGTCGATATGCGCCAGAGGGTTGATGGTCAGTCTGCCCTGCCTGCGTGGTGTCGGGTCACCGAGTTTGTCCGACATCCATGCGTGAGCGAACTCATGCAGGCTGAGACCGAGTATTATTCCCGGCAGCATCAGTATCTTGGCTAATATCGCATTCATGCTCATATATTACAGATCCTCCTCAGATCACTTCTTTTCCCTCAAGACTGAAAGTCTTGCTCTCAGTGATCTCAACCTTGACCATCGTTCCGGTAATCTCTTCTTCGCTCTTATCCGAAGTAAAGTTTACAAGCTTGAAACCATCGGTCCTTCCGGCAAATGTATCATCAGCGTTCTTGCTGAGCCCTTCAACGAGGACTTCATATACTTTGCCCTTATATTCGAGATTCTTCTCGAGGCTTATCTCATTCATTACATCCACGAGACGGTCAAATCTCTCATGTGTTACTTCATCAGGTATCTGATCCTCGAACTTTGCAGCAGGTGTCCCCTCACGCGGTGAATAGATGAATGTGAACGCCGAATCGTACCTGACCTTGCGAGCCATCTCCAGTGTCTGCTCAAAGTCTTCTTCGGTCTCACCCGGAAATCCCACTATGATGTCAGTTGATATCGTGATATCAGGCGCAGCTTCTCTCAGCTTGTCCACGATCTCAAGATATCTCGCGGTGTCATAGTGACGGTTCATGCGCTTGAGAACTCTGTCACTTCCGCTCTGCAGAGGAAGGTGGATGTTGCGGCACAGCTTGCTGCATGTCCTGAAGCAGTCTATCATGCGGTCTGAGATATCTTTAGGATGAGATGTCATGAATCTTATCCTCATGATGCCCTCGATATCATTGACTGCTTTGATGAGATCAGCAAAATCATGTCCCTGGACGTCCTTGTAAGAGTCAACATTCTGTCCGAGGA
>SVCR01000309.1 GCA_015058265.1 Clostridiales bacterium | reverse complement strand
ACGGTCACGAGGATCATATCGGCGGGATACCATACCTGCTGCGCGAGATGATGGTACCTGTGTACGCTTCACCGCTAGCTATGGGTATGATAGAACACAAGCTCGAGGAGCAGGGGCTGTACTGCCAGACTCACGTCATCAGAGCAGGTGATGTTTTCAGCGTAGGATCATTCAAAGTCGAAGCTATCCAGACCAATCACAGCATCGCTGATTCACTGGCATTCTCGATCAAATTCGCGGGAGGGCATGTGATCCATACCGGGGACTTCAAGATCGACTATGCGCCGCTGGACGGCAAGGTCATCGATCTGAACAGAATGTCACAGCTCGGAACTGAAGGCGTCGATCTTCTGATATGCGACAGCACCAATGTCATGCGTGAAGGCTACACGCCTTCAGAGGCAGTAGTGCGTAAGTCGATAGATGAGATCTTTGATAATACCGATCATCGTATAATCATCGCGACATTCTCATCGAACGTCCACAGGATCAAGTATTTCATGGAATCATCCATGAAACACAACAGGCGTATCGCCATATCCGGAAGGTCAATGGAGAATGTCATGGCTCTTGCGAGAGAGCTGGGATACCTTGATGATATTCCTGATTCGCTGTTTGTCAAAGCTGCGGAGGCCAAGAATATCCCTGACAGGAATCTCACTGTTATTACAACCGGTTCTCAGGGCGAACCGATGTCAGCTCTTACGAGGATGGCATTCGACAATCACAAGTCTGTCAAGCTCAAGAAGAATGATGTGGTCGTATTCTCATCATCTCCGGTACCGGGCAACGAGAAGGTCGTTACCCAAGTGGTCAACCAGCTGTACGAGAAGGGAGTCAAGGTAGTTCTCGCTTCATCGATGGATGTACATGTTTCGGGTCACGCTTCAGCAGAAGAACTCAAACTGATACATACATTGATCAGACCTAAGTTCTTCATGCCGGCTCACGGTGAGCACAGGCATCTGGTAGAGCACTCGCTGCTGGCTCAGTCACTCGGACTTGCGTCTGACAGGATATTCATTCTCGGGAACGGAGATTGTCTGGAGATAGCAGGCAGCAATGCCAAGATCCACAAACAGCTTACTTCCGGAGAAGACATATTGGTCGACGGCTATGGTGTAGGTGATGTCGGAACAGCTGTACTCAAGGATCGTAAGAATCTCTCCGAGTCAGGACTGATCACTATTTCCGTGGCGCTTGATCAGGTAACAGGTTCGCTGATGGCACCGCCTGAGCTGAGAACGATAGGCTTTGTCTACGTTCAGGAGCATCAGGATCTGCTCGATGAAGCGATGACGATAGTCTACAATACCATAGGCAAAGCCGCTTCTGAAGGCGATTTCGATAAGCCGTCGCTGACCAGAGCGATCAAATCAGATCTCAAGAAATTCATAGCCGGAAAGACCAAGAGATATCCGGTCATCATTCCGGTGATCTTATACGTTTAATGGAGGAAGATATGAACGTTTACGACGAAGCTCACAGCCTTGCGAAGGCAATCAAAGAGTCTAACGAGTTCAAGGAATTCGACAGGATGAGACATGAAATAGAGAAGGACGCTGACGCCAATGCAATGATCGGCGAGCTGCAGAAGCTCCAGCTCGAGCTCCAGACTGCTCAGATGACAGGAAGTCAGCCTGACGAGAGTGTTATGTCCAGGATACAGAGCCTCAGCGCTATGATCGGCACCAAGCCTGTCGCTGCTCAGTTCATGCAGGCTCAGGCAGCATTCACTATCATGATGAATGATGTATTCGGTATCATCGGAGATGCTGTCGGTCTCAAGTAGTATTTCTCATTTTGCGTCAAATGTGGTATATATATTAGTATAAAAAATATAAGAGAGGTAGATTTATGATTTATGCAAGCGATTTCAGAAAAGGCATCACTTTCGAAATGAACGGGGAGCCTCATGTCGTACTTGACTTCCAGCACGTCAAGCCGGGCAAAGGTGCTGCATTCGTAAGGACTAAGTACAGAAACATCCTTACCGGAGCAACAAGAGAAGAAGCTTTCAACCCTAATGACAAGTTCCCTAAGGCTCACATCGAGACCAAGCAGATGCAGTATCTGTACAATGACGGAGAACTTTATTACTTCATGGATCAGGACACATACGATCAGGTTCCTCTGGCAGCTGATCTCGTTCAGGAAGCAATCAAGTACATCCGCGAGAATGACATCGCTACAGTTAAATTCTACAAAGACAATGCATTTGATGTAGAAGCTCCTAACTTCGTAGATCTCGAAGTCATAGAGACAGAACCGGGCGTAAAGGGCGACACAGCTACTAACGTTACCAAGGCTGCTACAGTTGAGACCGGAGCTGTTATCCAGGTACCGATCTTCATCAACGAAGGTGAGAGGATCCAGATAGATACCAGATCGGGAGAGTATCTTGGAAGATCTAAATAATCAGGAAACTGATCTCAGCACGACCACCGCTTCAGCGAATCAGAACAGGCGCAGAAGATTAATCAAGCCGCTCATGATCATCGTAGTGATATGTGCGGTGGTTTTTGCTGTTTTTATTTATACTTCCATGATCGGCAGGCCTTATGACAAGACCAAGGCGGCTTACAGCAATATCAAAATAGAAGATGGTAAGCAGGATCTCGAATCCGTCGCTAAGCTGCTCGAAGATGAAGGCATTATAAGCCGTGCTTCGGATTTCATGACTACGTCAAAGATGTTTTTCCTGACGGATTTCAAGCCGGGCACTTATTATCTCTCGCCG
>SVCR01000023.1 GCA_015058265.1 Clostridiales bacterium | reverse complement strand
TGAGAAGTGTTGTCTTGCCGCTGCCATTCGGTCCCAGCAGGCCAACGATCTGGCCTTTATCTATGCTTATCGAAACATCATCGAGGGCAGTGATATCACCGTAGTGTTTGCTCAGATGATCTGTTTGTATTATTGCCATTTCCGGATACCTCCTTTATGCGTTGAGATCGCTGAGCCATTTTTTTACCGCTTCAGTGATCTCACTGTCTGTCATTCCGATCCCCCGGAGTTTCTCCTCAAACTCCACGAAGTATTTATTTGACAGCTCCGCTTTTAGTGTTCTCAGTATATTCTCGTCTTCTGTGACATATCTCCCGCTTGTCCGCTCAGAGTGCACAAGCTCTCTACGTTCGAGCTCGGCAAGAGCCTTCTGCATAGTATTGGGATTGACACCCGCATCTATCGCCAGTTCCCTCACAGAGGGGAGCTTGTCACCCGGTGAGTATGAACCTCCGGCGATCCTCATTGTTATCTCATCGACTATCTGAGTATAGATCGGGATCCCTTCAGTAAAATTCCATTTCATCTGTTTACTCTCACTTCCTTGCTCTTATGAAAAAGAATTGCTTTCCGAATTATTGTACCATTGTATTATTGTACTAACTGATTAATACAATAATACACGGTCCGACCGTTGTCAACCCCCTCTCTGGATATTTTTTACATGAAAAAGCCGCGATCACTCGCGGCCGGAAATGTTTCACTATACATTATCTACTTTAGTGATGTCAGCGAATCTCTTTCCCCATACAGTGGAGATCGGCATCACGGTGGCAAATGCATTCGGGTCTATTTCAGCAATGAAGTTCTTGATCTTGATGCTCTCATTAGGCGTGCATATGACGGTAAGTGTTCTGCGCTCAGCCTTGGTATACTCACCTCTGGACGCGTGAGAAGTGACTGCTCTGTTGACCTCATTCAGTACATACTGAGTGATCTCCTCCGGTTTGGAAGATATCACATCGAACTGCACGTATCTTCCGTTTACGCCGAGCATCACCATCGATATTACCTTGGCAGCAACCACAGCATTGATCACGGCGTAGAAAGCTACGTTTGTATTGAATACGAAAGCCGAAATCAGGATGATGGTCACGTCGATCGCCATCTGGATATCCCCTACTCTCAGATGGTTAAACACTTTGTATTTAAGTATCCTGGCAATAGTATCTGTTCCGCCGGAAGAAAATCCCCCGATATATCCTATTCCTGTCGCAACACCGTAACACACACCGATCAGAAGCGAAGCGAGCAATGGGTCCGGCGAATCCAGAAGTTCAAAATCAATATGTTCGAATATGAACAGCAGCACCGGATACGCAAAAGCGAGAGCAACGATCCGGCCCACTTCCGCCTTGCCCATAGTCAAATACGCGATTATCAGTATCACCATGGAAAAAGTATAGTATATAACCGAATAACTCAAGGATGGTAAAAAATGTGTGATAAGCCTTACAACTCCGGGCAGTCCGCCTGATGTCATGCCGCACGGGATCATTACAAAGATCTGAACGCCGGCACCGAAAAAAGCTGATATCAGAACAATAAGCGCGCTCTTGATTATATCCTTAGCTCCGCCTTTTTTGTTACCTGTCCCGGCATTCATCCGGGACTCTTTACTATTAATCTTAGCCATTTATCAAAGTGTTTGAATCGATCTATAAACCATTACCTTAACTGCTCTAACGGATCAAACCGGCACATGTGCCAAGATCCGGAAAAAGCGAGCGAGACTATTATAGCACTTTGGTACAATCATTTATACAGCAATATTGAACATTATTTATCCTGTGTGGTAGAATTGACACGTTATAAATCAACTAACTGTGAAGAATGTAAAAGAAGGAACAGGTGTATCAATGGAATACTACGAAGATATAGTTAAAATGAGGAATTCCTGCAGGAATTTTGCAGACAAGAAGGTCGAAGATGATAAGCTGACCGCACTTTATGATTTCTTCGATGATGAAGGTACCGCACTGGTTGAAGGAATCGAAACAGAGATCAAGTTCTATGTTGGTTCAGTATGGGACAAGCTCAAAGAAGCAGTCGGATACAACGGATTCGCTATCAAAGCTCCTGCATATATGTTCATATACTCCGATCCTGCTGATCACTATCTGGAGAATGCCGGATATATCGCTCAGGGCCTGACACTCAAGATGACAGAGCTTGGTCTTGCAGCTTGCTGGCAGACAGTTCTGGATGCCAAGGCTGCGAAAGACGCTCTCGGAGAAGACACCGATAAAGAAGTTGCCTGCGTTATAGCATTCGGATACCGCAATCCTGATGATGACGCCAAGAAGGCGCCTAAGAAATCTCTCGATGAGATGACTGACGGCAAAGTTTTCGGTCAGGATATCGATACAGACCTCTTCTACGGCGATATCGAGGACGGTCTCAGAGCGATCGCTCACGCACAGTCTTTCCAGAACAGACAGCCTTACAAGGTCATCGTAGATGATGACCAGATCAGTCTCATCGGACTTCCTGATGACCTGACCACTGAAGAAGACAGACTCCTCAACTATGGTATCGTAATGTTCAACTTCTATGCAGTCATGGCAGCAACAAGGCCACAGCCACCAAAATGGTCATTTGAGCCGGTCACAGATCGCGATCTCAAGCTCAAGGACGGAGCCTTCTACGTTGCAAAATGCAAGCTGTAGGCTTCATGATCGAAATTACAGCGGTTCAATTTGAAATTGAACCGCTGTTTTTTTACGTCTTACTCAGATCTCCGATATGCTCTCCAATGATATAAGCAGGAATCCTGATTCAGCCGGAAACGAAGCTCTCTTCCGGGAGTTTATCCGAACATCTC
Organism: Clostridiales bacterium; assembly: GCA_015058265.1. Next base: position 9,490 of record SVCR01000023.1, on the reverse strand, counting down.
CTTATACGATGCTTTCTCTGCGATCTTCTCTGTCAGCTCGCCCATCTTACTGATATCGCCAATGAGAATGACCCCCTCCAACATATTATCTGCAAAATAGTATTTCTCATATGTTCCCGCTTCATCGTCCCTCTTGCCAACAGAACGGAACTCCCTGTCGGGATCTTTGCCGTTGGATCCGAGCGCAAATACTGATGTATCACATACCTCCATGACGAGCGAGCTCCCAAGCTTTTCATATTCCAGATCATCGCCGGCAGCATTGGCTCCTGCGACCCTGCCGGTAGCGACGGCCTGTGCCCAGAATGCCTGTGGTTGTCCGTTGACGGTTATGCAGTCACCTGCAGCGAACACATTAAGCGCACTTGTTCTCATCCCGGGATCAGCAACTACCCACTTGTCAACAGCAATGCCGCTGTCTTCAGCAACTCTGGTATATGGTCTCATACCTGTCGACATGATGACCAGCTGAGCCTCATATTCTGTTCCGTCCTCGAGTACTACCGCATCTGAAGTGATCTTAGCGATCTTCACTCCGGTCACGATATGTACTCCCGCATTATTGCAGATATTCTCAAGCATTGCCGAAGCATCGTCATCAAGCTGTCTTGGCAGCAGGCCCGGAGCAGTTTCAAGCACTGTGACATCCAACCCACCTTCTTTGAGTCCCCATGCGCCCTCCAGGCCCATGACTCCGCCGCCGATGCAAACAGCCGAAGTCGCTCCGCGTTCCTGAATTATCTTACGGACTCGTTCAGTATCTGATATGCTTCTGACAGACACCACATGAGGCAGATCATGCCCCGGAATAGGCGGAACGAAGCAGTATGCTCCGAGTGCGTAGATGAGTTTGTCATACTTGACGCCTCCCTTGCTGCCATCCTGAAGCCTGACATCCACAAGACGAGCAACGGTATCGATCTTCAGAGCTTCTGCATTAGCCATGAAGAATACTCTGTTCTTCTCATACCATTCATTGCCCTCGATCGCCAACCCGTTATAGCCATAGTCCTTCACAATAGCCTTGGTCAGCATCGGCCTATTATAAGGAAGATAAGATTCCTGTGTAACGATGGTTATAATTGCTGTTTGGTTTCTTTCACGGATAGCCTCAGCAGCGCTCTTAGCTGCAGGGCCGCCGCCAATGATGACAAATTTCTCATCTGTATCTCTTCTGAACTCTGCCTTCTCTTCAGCATATGGAACGAAGTTCTCCGGTCCGACGCTGCATACAGGACATGCATCGGCACCCTCTTCAAAGACAGCTCCGCATACCAGACATTTTACCTTAGCCATAATGGACTCCTTTCTCAGCTTTGATTAATTCCCGGTCGCTTTTTCTGCAGTTCATTCTTTCAATTATCCAGCGCAAGGAATGGAAGAAGCGTTTCTTAGTTTTCAATTCGTTATTTTCACTTGACCACATCCTGATGATAGATACAGTGTTAGCAAGATATTCGGAGGTTATGGCACCAGCTTCTGCGCTAAAGCATATGCTCTCGGATCCTCCGTCAGAACATTATAGATAATATCTGCCATCTGCTTGTGCCCATTCTCTGTGAGATGTGTACAATCGTGGATGTTGACCTCCGCATCTGTGCCGCTGGCAAATCGGATCATATGCCGCTCAGCCATCTCGCGATAAAGCGGCTCTATTGCTCGCGATTGTCTCATCATACATCGAAGGTCTGCATATTCAGGAGAATCATCAGCCCAGCCGCACTTTATCGATGCAGGAACAGTTACTATGATCTCAGGAACGTACCCCTGGAGTTCAGGTGATACCTCTTCAGCCAGGACGACCAGATTCTCCATGCCTTTTGCTATCGCCTCATCGGTCAGCCCGAGCCCGGCCACACAGTCATTGGTCCCCAGCATGATCACAAGATAATCCACAGGTTTATGTGTTCCGAGGCAGGCGATGAAGCTGCTGATGCCATTCTTCCAGCCTGCTCCCGGGCGGTCATATGCAGTCGTCCTGCCGTTAAGCCCTTCCGGAATAACTTCATAATGGTCGCCAAGCTTCTCCTGCAGGATAGTGGTCCACCGGATCTCAGGCGCATATCTGCCGCCTGTCGCCGGTTCATATCCGTAAGTATTGGAATCACCATAGCAGAGAACGGATATCCTGTCATGCCCCATGTCCTTGGCTAATGCTTGATTGAGATCAGCGTCAAACTGCTCTTTGCTCTTGAAGACTATACCCTTCATTCCGCACTTCTTCGCCATAGCGATATTGTCATAATGATCATCGATGAAGATGCACTCCTCCGGCTTGAGATCATATTTTTCGATCAGCTTGAGGTATATATCTGCTGCCGGCTTGATCACCTTGACATCGCATGAGAATATACCCCCATCCATATGGGACACAAAGTCAAGCGCTTCTCTGTTCGCGCTCATAACATGTTCCGAGAAGTTTGACAGATACAGTACCCGGTATCCGCGTTCTTTCAGATCGTCGATCATTGGGATCGCCCATTCTCTGCGCTTGACACACTCACCTACCCTGTTAAAAGCCTCGAGGATCTCATCCTTGAGATCCGGTCCGGCACTGTAGAACAGATCCAGGATCTGCTCCTCTGTCAAGGTCGCTCTGTCGAGCTCTTTCCAATAGCCCGTTCCCCACATCGCAGCCGTTACCTTCTCGGCCGTATCGTCATCGAACAGGCTGCGGATGTACTCCCCCCATTCGAAGCCTATGAGAACACGTCCTATATCGAAAATTATGTTTTTTATCATTTCTGTTCCTCTCTGAGCCGACTGTCGCTAACTGATTCAAATAAACAACCGCGGCATTTATCGTTATTCCGTTTTCTGACAGCACTGCCTATCTGTTCGAGCAGCTTGCCCGCTCGGCTGAATCTCTGCCAATACAGCACGAACCCGTGCATCATACCGTCCATTCTGACCAATTGCACTTCATTCCCGCTTTCCTCAAGCCGTCTTGCGAATTCCTCTCCGTCATCTCTCAGCGGGTCGAGTTCGGCGGTAACCACTATAGCCGGCGGCATACCTTTCAGGTCCGCTTTGCCCGGGCTTATCCTGTAGTCATCAGGATCGGTCCCGTCCGGTATGTACAGCTCCACCATTTTCCTCGCAGCATTCACAGGCAAAACGCATTCGCCATGTCCGTAAGTTCTCGCCGACCCGGAGCTTTCCAGCGGTATGCATCCGAATATCCCGTAGAAGAGTATAAGGCCGGAGATCTCAGGTGCCTTCCCTTCTCTTCCGAGCAAAGCCAGTACAGCACTTATGTTAGCTCCCGAGCTGTCTCCTCCTGCCATTATCCGGGCGGGATCTCCGCCATACTCACGTGCATGCGAAGCCGCCCATTCCGCAGTAAATACGGCATCTTCTATGCAAGCAGGGAAAGGATCCTCCGGGGCGAGTCTGTACTCAGGCGCGATCACAACTGCCCCGCATTCATCAGCCAGCTTACCGCACAGCGGATCGTGATCCTCTATGCTTCCCATGATAAATCCTCCGCCATGGAAGTAGAGCAACACAGGAAGCTTTGCCCCTGCACCCCTGGCATCATCTGGAACGTAGACTCTCAGCTTCAGCGGATCCGCACCTTCTCTTTCAGCAATGATATCATGTTTCTCATACACCTCATACGGGTCAAGGTGAGCAGCATGCCCTGTTATCTCATTTTCTCTGAGCTTTGCGATATCCCGGACATCAAACGGCGCGTCAAATCCGGGTCCTTCTATCGCAGCTTTGTAAAACTCATATACTTCAGGATCGTAACACTTTCTTTCCATAGCTTATTCTTCTATATCTTTAATGTATTTCTATTATTACGTTCTGTTTCCCGTCTCTTTCCTCCACGAAAAAGCAGCCCTTCTGCTTATTATACAGTTCAGGGCCGCTTTGATTATAGTTGTTTTGTGAAGGTCAGAAGCACTTTTCCATTACATCCTGATCCGGCTCTTTCTTATTCAGACTGCCTACGATGAAGTATGCAATGCCTCCCGCGATGAGTCCCAGTACGATCTCATGGATGCCGAACGGTGCGATCTTGTTCAGATTGAAGAATACGAAAGTACCGACACCGCAGATGATGGAAGCGATACAAGCTGCCGCATTTCCCTTCTTCCAATAGAGTCCTCCGATCAGAGGCCAGAAGAATGTAGCTTCAAGTCCGCCCATTGCGAACAGGTTTATCCATACAAGGATCGAAGGCGGATTCATAGCGAGGAGGAAAACGATCAGTCCGAGCACGATAGTGAGCGCAAAGCTGCCGTATTTCATCTTCTTCTCGGTGCTCTCACTCACCTCGGCATCGACTGTCTGGTCAGCTCTTACCGCATCCTTAACATCCTTCTTTGCGATGTATGTAACATACAGATTCTTGAGGATAGTAGCGGATGCGAGGATAAGGAGCGAATCGACTGTCGACATTACGGCTGCCAGAGGCGCTGCAAGGAAAAGTCCTGCCGCCCACACAGGCATGTACTTATTGACTACGTAAGGGATCAGTGAGTCAGTATTCGCAAGCTGCTCCTCTCCTGCCAGAGGCAGAGCAAGTGTTCCCGCGAAATGCATTCCGATCATGAGGATGCCGACGACTACGGTACCCCATATCATGGCTTTGTGCAGTGACTCAGTATCCTTGAAGCCCATGCTCCTTACCGCTGTCTGCGGCAGTCCGAGGACTCCGACACCGACCAGCACCCAGAAAGAGATAAGATATCCCGGTCTGAGAGCTGCAATCTCTGTTCCGTATTCACCCTTGCCGATGAGATCCCAGCCCGGGTTGTTCGCAGCATTGAATTCAAGTATGTTCTCCATACCGCCGCCTGCTCTGATTACGAAGAACAGGAGCAGGAATGTTCCGCATGCCATGATGAAGCCCTGGATCGTGTCAGTTATTACGACGGCTTTGAATCCGCCGAAAGCTGTATATATGATGACGATCGCAGAGAAGAGCATCAAAGCGCTTATGTATGAAAGGCCTGTAACCGTCTGGAGCAGTGTAGCTCCGCCCTTGAACTGCGCGATCATCTGTGTGATGAAGAAAACTACGAGCATTATGCTGCAGATGATATCAACTGCAGGTGATTTATACCTTGCCCTGAGATAGTCGGAGATCGTTACCGCTTTGATGCGGCGGGAGATCATACCCAGCTTCTTACCGATGACTCCGAGAGTCAGGAAAGCTGTTCCGATCTGGATAGCTGCTACCCAGGACTGTGTCAATCCCCAGCTAGCCGCAAGACCCGGTCCGCCCAGGAAGGAGCTGGCGCTGGTATAAGTCGCTACAAGTGTCATAGCAAGAACGACACCGCCCATCGTACGTCCGCCGACGACATATATCGGAAGGAAGCCGCTCTCTGCATTCTGTTTAGCAGAGACATGGCTCATCCATACTCCAATCACCGCGTTGAGTGCCATGTATGCGAGGAGTATCCCCAGTATCGCTGTCTGTCTTCCGCTCATATCACGCCTCCTCTCCTGCTACTTCATCCTCATCTTCAAGGCTGAAGTTCACGAACACTTTCTTGAGAAGGTATATAACACCTACTACAGCAACAACGAACACTCCCGGCGTGCTCAGCACCCACCAAAGCGGAAGCCCCGCTACAGTGATCCCGGATCCTGACAGCAGATAGCCGCAGCCGACATGCCACAGGAAGCAGATCACGAACAGGATAATAGTGGCGCGCGCCTCTTTTCTGATCTGAAGATTCTTTTCTTCTCTCGTCATTTGATTACTCCTTCTTGATTCTTAATTGGAATAAAAATACCGCATAAGGCGTACTGACCCTGCGGTAAAAGAAAATCCGCCAAGGCTGACGCCTGCGGATGGACGATTCAAATATAATACGGATGCATCGAAACCGGATCACCTTACATCAGTCACGTTCACAATGTGATACGCGCCGATCATCAAGATCTGCTTCTCTTTACCCTTTTTATACATGGTATAGTTCCTTGCGGATACCGTCCACCAAGCGCAATATAGCATTTTTTCGCTGACTTGTAAATATATATTTTTTAGAGCCGACCTTCGATCCGCGTGCCTGATTCGCTTTGCTCGACACTGACTATTCAGTTTTGCGGGATCTTCTATCCTGGATCCATGCAGGTGCGAGGATGGATATGAGTATCAGCGCTGCACCAAACAGCATGCTGCCGGTCAGGCGCTCACGCAGAAATACTACACCCAGCACAGCCGCAGTCAGAGGGTTGAATACGGCAAGTATCCCGGCCCTCTCCGCGGTTATATATTTCTGCCCGAAGGGTTGTATGGTGAAGCCCACACCGCTGCAGATGACCGCAAGCGCAAGTACTGCGCCCCATTCCTGACCGCTCTGAGGAAGCCTGACCTCTTCAAAAATAAAGGCTCCTATATATGCGAAGATCGCGATGAACAGCAATTGGTATATAGCGACGACTTCAAGGTCATCATTCTTAGCTGCCGTGTCCGTAACTATTACGGTAAGTGAGTACCATACAGTACCGCCCAGAACGAGCAGCTCACCTGTGGTAAATCCGAGATGATCCCCTTTGAGAGTCAGGAATCCCACACCGACCAAAGCGAAAATTGCCGAAACGATCGTCATACCGTCAGGCAGCTTGCGCTGCATCAGGCAAGCTATAGCCGGAACGATGACAACAACAGAGCCCTCGAGAAATGCCGTTACGGATGAAGGTGTTGTCTGCAATCCGAACATCTCGAACACCATGGCCAGAAAGAAAAAGAATCCTATCAATGCACAGTGCCACAAAGTTTTCAGATCGACTCTGGTTATGCTCTTTCTGAAAAGGAACGCGATCAGGATAAATGCGATCGTGAATCTGAAGGCTATCGTCAGATACGGTCCCATTGTCCTCATGGCGATCTTCCCAAACAGAAGCGAGCTTGCTCTGAGTGCCAGCGCAAGCCCGACAAGGACTTCCCCCTTCCTTTCATTCATATTTAATCTCTTCTCCAGGTCCATACTATTTCCCCTTTTATGATTTTCCTCATTTTAGCACACATTTCATGCTAAAATCATTGCAAGAATATCACAGAAAATACCTGATCTCCGTACAAGCGAAAACATGGACAAGTATGAACAATCTCTTTCTATCAGGAAATATCAGAATAGGGAAATCCTCACTGATCCGAAAATGTCTTATACCTTATAAGAATGTTCTCGGAGGTTTTTCGTCGCAGCGCCTTCTTGACAAAAGCGGTAAGGTTGTCGGATACAGGCTTGCTGATGCAGATGATTTTGATGTAGATCGATTATCCGATCCTGCGCTCTCAAATGTATTTATAAGCTTTGAAGACGGAGTGAGAACGACAGATCTTTCTGTCTTTGAGGATAACGCCTGCAGGATGCTGACGCCACGGCCCGGAACAAGAATCATGCTGCTGGATGAGATCGGAGGTCTTGAATTGCGCTCTGAAATATTCAGATCATCCATTTACGAACTTCTCAGATCCGACACGCCATGTATAGGTGTCATAAAAAGCAAAGTCAGGCAGCCTGAGGAGCAGCTTTGTAATAAGGACCTGCGTAACTACCTCGCGAATGATCCGGGCAGTACGATCATAGAGCTGGACAACAATGATCCGTTGTACGAAAAAGGATCCGAGGAAATCCTCGTTCATCTCGAAGAGACAATTTCAGACTTTCTCGGATCCGTTATTTGAAGTGTCCGCCAATATCCATCCACCCCGTATCAAACCGGCGATCCATACGGTATTATACTTACATATCCGGCATTTGCCATATAACCGTGTACATAGTGCGGATCCATTGGAATTCAGCGCATCTATCGCTATCGTCAATCTTCTTCTCGAAGGATATGGCAGATCCATGCTGCCTCGCTTCATCGTGGAGCGTGAACTTGAGAGAGGCTCTCTGGCTGCTCTTGATATTAAGGAAAAGGTCCCTGGTCTCTGGAGCCAGCTCTACTATAATTCAGACAAGTGGCTCAATCCCGCAATGGCAGCATTTATTGAATATGTCAAGGCATCATTTTGCAGTTGAATGATCTTGAACCGAATACAAGATCAATACCATTTAACAGAAACTGCCCCCTCAAGATAGATTCTTAGTCTAACTTGAGGGGGCAGTTCAAATTCCGGTGATTTTTTATCTTTTCAATTAAAAGCGGAGTTCAATCATTATTTCTGAGCCTTTTTGCTGGCTGCCGCTTCCTTTACTTCTTCAGCTACCAGAGGTTCCTTGATGCTTTTGCCTGAAGCGAGTACGGCTGCATCGGTCTTAGCAACATGCTCAACCAGGTCGATAACTTTGTTGGAATAACCCCACTCGTTGTCATACCATGCGATGAGTTTTACGAAGCTGTCGTCAAGCATGATTCCGGCTTTCTCATCAAAGATGCATGTGTTGAAGTTTCCTCGCAGGTCGGATGAAACCAGCTCATCATTGTTATACTCAATGATACCTTTCATTGGACCTTCAGCAGCTTCCTTGATTGCAGCGCAGATCGCTTCGTATGTAGTCTTTGTTTTAAGCTCAGCAGTCAGGTCTACAACTGAAACGTCATTGCAAGGAACACGGAAGCTCATTCCGGTCATCTTGCCATTCAGCTCAGGGATAACTTTGCCGACGGCCTTAGCAGCACCAGTCGTAGACGGGATGATATTATTGAATACAGAACGTCCGGTTCTCCAGTCGCGTCCTCCGTTGGAGTCAACAGGCTTCTGCTTGGATGTTGAAGCATGGATAGTGGACATAAGTGCTTTTTCAATTCCGAATGCCTCGTGTATGACCTTAGTCAGAGGAGCCAGACAGTTCGTGGTACAGCTGGCGTTAGATACTACAGTCATTGTAGCCGGGTCATATTTATCGTTATTGACGCCCATTACGAATGTCGGGATATCATCAGATTTTCCAGGTGCAGTCAGGATGACTTTTTTTGCTCCGCCCAGGAAGTGGCGGGAAGCAGCCATCTTTGTAAGGAACTTACCTGTAGATTCGATCACATACTCCGCTCCATATGCGGACCAGTTGATATCCGCCGGATCGTCCTCGGAGAATACGTGGATGTCCTTGCCATTGATACGGATGCCGTCGTCTGTTGCCTCAACATCTCCCATAAAACGGCCGAATACTGAATCGTACTCTACCTGATAAGCCATCCTTTTGTGATCAGCGTGATGCAGATTGACAGCGACTACCTCGATATCAGTATCGCGCATCTCCAGGCTGCGGATGATGATACGTGCAATACGACCAAACCCGTTAATTCCTACTTTGATCTTTTCACTCATTTATTACTCCTTTCTATTCTGCATTTATTGACCCTTTTATTATAATTCTCCGTAGTCTCCCCACCTTGTATTGTACGCTTTATTTCCGATCAGCGCTACTGCTATATTAGTAAGTTTGATGATTGTCTTCAAAATAACCACGTTCCCTTTTGATAAGTTCTTTCCGGACACATCGACATGGCCATTCAGGCTCAATATGCGAAGTCACCGCTCTTGCCGCCGGTCTTGGTGACAAGATGGATATCGCTT
>SVCR01000308.1 GCA_015058265.1 Clostridiales bacterium | reverse complement strand
TCAGGTCATGAAAAGATCGAATGGGTCAGGAACAACATGCCCCTGCTGAGAGGGCTGGAAGATGAGTTTAAGGAAACAAAGCCTTTTGATGGCGTAAAGATCTCACTTTCCGTCCATCTGGAGGCTAAGACTGCATATCTCTGCAAAGTGCTTACTTATGGCGGAGCGCAGATGTATGTAACAGGGAGCAATGTCTTATCCACTCAGGATGATGTTGCTGCTGCTCTTGTTGAAGACGGCCTTTCTGTATTTGCGTATCACGGCGCTACCCAGGAAGAGTACGATGAGCACATATTCAGGACATTGTCGCAGAAGCCGAACATCATAATAGACGATGGAGGCGACCTGGTACATATGCTCCACACTTCACATCCGGAGCTTGCTGAAGAAGTCTGGGGAGGATGCGAGGAGACTACGACCGGCATCATCAGGCTTAAGGCCATGGAGCGCGAGGGCGTGCTGAAGTTCCCGATGTGCGCTGTGAACGACGCTGACTGCAAGCATCTTTTTGATAACAGATATGGAACAGGGCAGTCTGTATGGGACAGCATCCTGAGAAACACCAACCTTATCGTTGCAGGCAAGACGGTCGTCGTATGCGGCTACGGCTGGTGTGGTAAGGGTGTTTCAATGAGGGCAAAGGCTCTCGGCGCAAAGGTCATCGTGACAGAAGTCGATCCTGTGAAGGCGATCGAAGCGAGGATGGACGGACACGATGTGATGAGGATTGAAGAAGCTGCTAAATATGGAGACTTCTTCATCTCTGTTACAGGGTGCTGCAAGGCGATCCCGTACGAAGTCATGCTTAACATGAAAGAAGGCGCGATCATGGCGAACGCCGGTCACTTCGATGTTGAAGTCGACATGGCGGGGCTCAGGGCACACGCATTGGAGAGTCATGAAGCCAGAAAGAATATAGTTGCATACAAGCTCCCGAACGGCAAATGGGTGAACGTCATCGCAGAAGGAAGGCTCTGCAACATCGCGGCGGCTGACGGACATCCGGCAGAGATAATGGACATGTCATTCGCGGTACAGGCTTACAGTGCGATGTACATCAAAGATCACCGCGGACAGCTTGAGAACAAGCTGATCGATATAAGCAGCGAAGTGGATGAAAAGGTCGCACGCAGGAAACTCGCCGCATGGGGAACTGAGATAGATACACTGACAGATGAGCAGGTGAAATACCTGAACAGCTGGAATGTATAAGGAGAAAATATGGAGTTATATGAAGAAATAAAGCAGCAGGCACACGATGCCTGTGAGGAGCTGCTGGATATAGCGAAGCTAAAGGTCGGCGATATCCTTGTCGTCGGCTGTTCGTCCAGTGAGATAAAAGGTGAGCATATCGGAAAAGGCTCCGACATCGATGCTGCCAAAGCAGTGTATGAAGGGATCAAGCCGCTTCTCGACACGCGCGGGATCTTCCTTGCGGCTCAGTGCTGCGAGCATCTGAACAGAGCGATAATAATAGAGAAAAAGGCTTTGCTCCCCGGGACAGAGATCGTGAACGCGGTCCCGCAGCTTCATGCCGGCGGATCGTTTGCGGTCACATGCTATGAGAACTTCAGTGAGCCTGTCGCGGTCGAGCACATAAAAGCGGACGCCGGGCTTGATATCGGCGATACGCTAATAGGAATGCATCTGAAAGATGTGGCGGTGCCGGTACGTCTTGCGGTAAAAGAGATCGGCGCGGCGCATCTCACTGCGGCGAGGACGCGCCCGAAGTACATCGGCGGCGAGCGAGCGGTGTATGATATGGAGCTTGCAGGACGCGCTTAAGATGAAGAGGATGATCCGGCAGACATCGTTTGCCGGATATTTTCAATTTGATACAAACAGGAGAGCAGTATGACAGAGGAAGAAAGACAGGAATTAGCAGAGATCCTATTTCCAGGGATCGACAAGACGCCGGAGGATTATGAAAAGATATACCCAGAGCGCGAGCTTCCGGAAGGCGCGATGGTAACGAGGCTCGGACCAAGCCCGACCGGATTCATCCATCTCGGGAACCTTTACGGTGCGTTCGTTGACGAGCGCCTGGCTCACCAGAGCGGCGGCAGGTTCTATCTCCGCATCGAGGATACCGATGACAAGCGCTACGTAGAAGGCGCGACAGACCTGATCATCAAGTCGCTCGGCTGGTTCGGGATCGACTTCGATGAAGGCGCGAACGCTGACGGCGAGACCGGTGACTACGGCCCGTACACCCAGAGCCTCCGCGGCGACATCTACAAAGCCTATGCGAAGAAGCTGATCCTTGACGGTACCGCGTACCCATGCTTCATGACCGAAGAAGAGATCGCGGCAGTCCGTGAGTCACAGGAAGCATCAAAACTCACACCTGGCATCTACGGCGAATTCTCAAGGTGCAGAGACTGGTCGCTCGACCAGATCAAAACCTCTTTGGCCGATGGTAAGCCTTATGTCGTAAGACTGAAGTCATCAGGGTTCCCTCCTGAATATTACCAGAAGCTTGCTGCTGAGGCAGAAGAGAAGGGTGAGGATAAAGATACAGTCCCGGAGCAGACGAAGATAGTAGTGATCGACGCGATCCGCGGAAAGCTGGAGATGCCGGAGAACTTCCAGGATGTAGTGATACTTAAGACAACAGGGATCCCGACATATCATTTTGCTCATGTCGTAGACGACCATCTGATGAGAACTACTCATGTCGTAAGGGGAGCTGAATGGCTGTCATCTCTTCCGATCCATGTTGAGCTGTTCTACAAGCTTGGTATCAGAC
>SVCR01000307.1 GCA_015058265.1 Clostridiales bacterium | reverse complement strand
AGATCCTGTATAAAGGTGTATCGCGCATCACCAACCGCACGCAGGAGAGACCGGGCAAGTTCCGCGAGATCCGCGGTGTTGAGAACTTTGACAAAGTCATCAACATAGACCAGTCTCCTATCGGCAAGACTCCGAGATCCAACCCTGCGACATATACGGGGATGTTCACTCATATCAGGAACCTGTTTGCTGAGATGCCGGAGGCCAAGATCAGAGGATACAACGCCGGCAGATTCAGTTTCAATGTCAAAGGCGGACGCTGTGAGCACTGCAACGGCGACGGCATCATCAAGGTAGAGATGAATTTCCTCCCTGATGTTTTCGTTCCGTGCGAGGTCTGCGGCGGAGCCAGATATAATCATGAAACTCTGGAAGTCAAATATAAGGGAAAGAATATTTCGGAAGTGCTCAATATGACGGTATCCGAAGCTATACCTTTCTTCGCTAATCAGCAGAGCATCCTCAGGTACCTGAAGACGCTCGACGATGTCGGTCTGGGATATATCAGTCTCGGACAGCCGTCTACCCAGCTCTCCGGAGGAGAGGCACAGAGGATCAAGCTGGCTACGGAATTATCCAAGCGCAGCACCGGGAGGACTCTGTATATTCTTGATGAGCCGACGACAGGTCTGCACTTCGCGGATGTCGAGAAGCTGCTGTATGTACTTAACAGACTGGTAGACGAAGGTAATACAGTAGTAGTGATCGAGCACAATCTGGATGTCATCAAACAGGCGGATCACATCATAGACCTCGGACCGCACGGCGGAGATGAAGGCGGGAGGATCGTAACAGAAGGGACGCCGGAAGAAGTCGCCAAGGTAAAACAGTCTTACACCGGACAGTATCTCAAGAAAATGCTGTGATCCGGTGCCGGGACCGGAAAACAATGGTACTACACCAATCAATACAACGCAAAAGCCCTCGGAAGATGAACCTGTTCTTCCGAGGGCTTGATCATTAGCGCTTGTATTTAACGGTTTCTGGATGCTTTGATAGCCTTATCCATCTTTCTGTCTGCGGCACGCTTGGCTTCGGCCTCGCGCTTGTCGTAATTCTTCTTACCGCGACACAGGCCCAGTTCGATCTTGCATCTACAGTTCTCGTCCAGGTATACCGACAGCGGGATCAGAGTAAGTCCCTGCTGGGTCTTAACAGTGCCGTACAGCTTGTTGATCTCTTTCTTATGCATCAGAAGAGTTCGCACACGGAGCGGGTCTACATTATAGCGGTTTCCCTGCTCATAAGGAGCGATGTGCATGCCTGTCACTACAAGCTCTCCCTTGCTGGTGATCTTAGCATAGCTTTCCTTGATGCTGACTCCCCCGCGGCGGATCGATTTGATCTCTGTTCCGGTCAGAACGATGCCGGCCTCGAAACGATCCTCAACGAAGTAGTCGTGAAAGGCTTTCTTATTATTGGCGATTACTTTTCTGGATTTCTTTGCCATTCGCTGTATTCTTAGAATCTTCTGATCTTATTGAACGGGAAGAGTCGAAGGACGATCTTGCCCTGTATCTGTGATGCCTTGACAAAGCCGATCTCTTTAGTCCTTGAATCAAGACTGTCTACACGGTTGTCACCCATAGCGAAGTATGAACCGTCAGGGACGGTGATAGATTCACCTTCTTCAGGTACTTCTCGCGCAGGAGTGAATCCGTCCTTGAGGTAGTCTTCAGGATATTCCTCATCGTTGATGTATACCATTCCGTCGGCAATTGTGATCTTGTCGCCCGGAAGGCCGATGATCCTCTTGACGAGCAGCTTCTCATCCCCGTCTTCGTCCACTCTGTGACTCTGGAAGATGATGATGTCACCGCGTTCCGGAGTATGTGTGCGATAGGCCTGTCTGTACATGATCATGTAATCGTTCTCATGCAAAGTGTTTTCCATTGAAGACTGCTTTACGACAGTCGGTCTGATGAAAAACAATACGATAGAAGCCAGAATAATGGCGATAATGATATCAATGATAAGACTCTTCATAAAGCTTCCTGTCGGCTCGACTTTCTCCGGAGCCATATGTCTCGGAGCCTTTTCCTTTCCGTGGCTGACCGGATTGCTGCGATTCTCTTCCAAAAGTGTTCTCCTTTTTAATAATTATATCTCGTTAACAGTTTTCGTGAATTGAGTGAACGAAGCAGGAAGCGGGGAGGTGAATTCCTTACCCCTGAGGTATCCCAGTTCGTCAGGAGCATCATTTATGACAAGCTTATGAGCGTGCAGCAGCTGAGTCGATACTCCGTATTTATTCTTCAGATATTCATTGACCGGCCGGACTTCGCGCGTGGCATATTTGCTGTCGCCGAAAAGAGGATGTCCTGCAGCGGCCAGATGCGCTCTTATCTGATGCGATCTGCCGGTTACCAGCAGGATCTCGACCAAAGTCGATCGGATATTTCCGTCTATATCCAAAGTACTGATCGGGATCACACCCGTGACAACGGCTCCTCCGGTATTACGCCCGCCTGATGATGAGTGCACGCCGGATACGTCGGTGATAAGTCCTGCAGATATATTCAGATCATCAACACGAACGCTGTTGTTTCTCTCGTCTTTGGTCAAAGCACCTGTAAGTGTGCAGGTCTTCCGGATATATCCGTGAACTATGGTCATGTAGTACTTGCTGATCATATCTTCGCGGATCATCGTGTTCAACGCTTTCAGAGAAGCTGCGTTCTTTCCGAATATGACGATCCCGGTCGTATTCCTGTCAAGTCTGTTGGCAGGAGCAGGTCTGAATATCTTCTC
>SVCR01000306.1 GCA_015058265.1 Clostridiales bacterium | reverse complement strand
GGATTACAAGAAGCTCTCACCTCTGAAGATCAAGACTGCTTCCGAGTATGTCGAGCGCAATAAGGACCAGGATCTTCTGAGCTATATATTCCCTGTGATACGCTACCATTCCCGCTGGAATACAATGGAATACGAAGATCTCCGCCAGGCACTTAGTTTCGAGCCTGATTTCAGAAGAGGACAGTACAGGGTCCTGGAGATCAGAGATCACGAGGTCTTCGATCTTGATGACACAGACCACTCATTAGTGGCATATGATCCGAATTCATACAAGTATTATAAGGAAGCGGTTGAGACTGCACAGGCAGCAGGCGCCAAAGTCCTTATAGTATCAATGCCGTATATAAAGTGGTCATACGGCCAGTATGAAGCTGTCAAAGCTTTTGCTGATGAAGTCGGCGCGGATTATCTGGATTTCAGTACTGATGAGCTGGTCGATGCTATAGATCTTGACTGGACTGTAGACATGTATGACTCCAAGCATCTCAATCTTGAAGGCTGCCGCAAATCGAGCAAATTCATAGGCCAGTATCTCATAGACCACTACGGTGTACCTCAGTGGTCATGCAGCGAAGAAGTCGCCGCCAAGTATGATGCCGATTATGAGCTTTACAAGGCTGAATACGATAAATTCATGAAGGAAGTATATCTCGTCCACGAAGAGCCTGAAACAGAAGAAGAAAAATAATAACAGACGTTCTTAGGAGCTCTTCTCCGGGTTTAATATCAGACTACAAAAGAGGGACTGTCGCATTGATAAAATGCAGCAATCCCTTTTCTCATTCCTATTTATTCATTCCTATTTATTCATTGCGATCAGCTGTTTTCTTATGATCTTACCATTGAATGTACGCGGTATCTCGTCTATCTGTTCTATCCTGGTCGGAAGCTTATTGGCATCTATCACCTGAGCAAGATAGGTCTTGAACTCCTTGAGATCGAGCTCCGCTCCGTCTTCAAGAACTACATACAGTTTAGGAGCCTGTCCCGTAAGCGGATCATCGATCGGAATACAAGCACAGTCTTTGACGATGTCGTTCTTGATAACAGCACTTTCTATATCCTCAGGACTGATCTTGACTCCTCCGTAGTTGATGACATCGTCCTTGCGCCCGAGCATATATACATATCCGTCTTCATCTATATATCCGAGGTCTTTGGTATAAATATAATCGCCGTCAGGCATCGCTTCTCTGGTCAGTTCCGGAGCCTTGAAATACTCTTTCATATTGATCGCGCCGGAGCTAGCGAGGAATCCCAGATTCTCAGGAGATGACTGGATCTCCTTGCGGTTCTCATCCACCACGATAAAGTGCGCGTTTACTGCCGGTTTTCCGATACATCCGTGCGGTCTGTGTTCATTATTGAAGTCCATAAGGCATGAACAGCCGGCTTCCGTGCTTCCGTAGAAATTATAAAGTCTGGTCTTCGGAAGTATCCTTGCAAGATGTTCTTTATCCTCTTCAGCCAGAGGGGCTGAACCAAGCTGGATATAATCCATGACATCAGCATAATCCCCGAGTCTGTCCTTGGAGAGCTTGAATATGATATTCAGCATGCTCGGCGATATGTCCATGGATGTTACATGATATGTATCCATCATATTGAACACTTTCTTGAGCAGCATGATCCCGTCAACGAATACTACTGAACTGCCGTTAGCCATATTCCCGTATGTACGCCTCAGACCATGCGAATGGCTGAGAGGCATCGGTATCATCTCAACATTATCAGGCTTCATCTTCACGCCGGTGCAGACATTCTCCGCGAGAGCTGTATCATTGCGGTGTGTGAGCACGATCCCTTTGCTCTTACCTGTCGTACCTGTTGAGAACAATATCTCTGAAACCGTCTCCGCTTCAGGGAACTCAACCGTATCCGGATCAGCATATTCAGCATAGTCAGCAGCAGTGTCGACAGCTTCAAATCTGATTCCTGCTGATCTGAGCTCTTCGATTTCTTCCGCCCCTACATGAATAACAGCTTCTGTCTCGAAAGCGATCTCAAGAACTCTGCTGAGCGCTGCGTTCTTCTCAAGCGGAACAAATACACCGCCTGCCAGCTGGATCGCGAATTCCCATATCATATAGTCCACGCTCTGATTGCACTCGACTACAACGCATCTCCCCTGCTCGAGTCCGTTCTCTTTAAGATGCTTGCTAAGGCCGTAAATGCATGACCATACTTCCTTGTATGATCTGCTGCATGAAGCATCCGCAAGGCAGAGCTTATCAGGCGTCTCAGCCGCGTGTCTTGCAATATTTTCTACTATAGAAGGATAAAACATAGATTCCTTATTCTCCATTCCTGATCTCAACACTTCTGCATGATCTGCAGATCGAAAAGTGTCCCTGTCATATTATTACTGAGCAATTATCCCGTCAATACCCAGTTGCCGGAAGACCTCAATTGACATTTGTGCCCATTAGTTATAAATTGTACCATGTCAGAGTCAGAATATGGAGTAGTTCCGATGAAAAACAGCAATAAGAAAACCTACATCAAAGCCATCGCTGAAATCAGAAGTATTTCAGCTGCTGCAGAGATGCTCGGCATTACTCAGCCGGCACTCAGCGCATACCTGAAGAAGATAGAGACCGAGCTTGGAGCAGCGATCTTCGATCGTTCATCACAGCCGCTGGAGCTGACAGATGCCGGACGCATCTATATTGATTATCTTGACCGATCAAGCGCTTTGAAAAGAGAACTGCTACAGAACATCAGTGATCTGCAGGAGCTCAAGACCGGCAGTA
>SVCR01000022.1 GCA_015058265.1 Clostridiales bacterium | reverse complement strand
GTGCAGATAACGATCGTGTCGAGGAATGTACCTGTCGAGGATACCATGCCCTGACGTACACACTCTCTTGTCTGTGCAGCAGCAGCAGCGATAGGAGCTGAACCAAGACCGGCCTCGTTCGAGAAGATACCTCTCGCAACACCCTTCTGGAGAGCCAGGAGGAATGCACCGAATGCACCGCCTGCAGCAGCTCTGAGTCCGAATGCGCCTGCAACTACCTCAACGATAGCGTGAGGAAGGTTGCCGATGTTGTAGAAGAATACCAGCAGAGCGGTTACAACGTAGAGAACCATCATTGCAGGAACGACTTTCTCAGTAACCTGAGCGATTCTCTCGATACCACCTACAACTACAGCGATCGTGCCGGCTGTGATGATGATAGCAGCGATAACCTTAACCCAGGAAGCGTCTTCGCCGAATGCTGTGAAAGCAACCTTAGTTGCGCCTACTTCTGTAGCTACCTTGTTGATAGCGTTTACGATACCATTAACCTGTGTGGATGTTCCGATACCGAGAGCTCCGGCAAGTGACCCAAACAGAGCAAACATCTTAGCAAGCCATTTCCACTGTGGGCCCATGCCCTTTTCAATGTAGTAGAAAGGTCCGCCGAGGATCGAACCATCTTCTTTAACATGTCTGTACTTAACAGCGAGAACACCTTCTGCATACTTAGTTGCGATTCCGAAGAATGCCGCAAACTCCATCCAGAAGAGAGCACCAGGACCACCTGCCATGATAGCTGTTGATACACCTACGATGTTTCCTGTACCAACTGTAGCAGCAAGAGCAGTAGTCAGAGCTCCGAAGCTGGATACGTCACCCTCAGCGCCTTCCTCGTTAGTAACAGCGTATCTGAGTGACAGACCAAGTCTTCTTTGAGGATGGAATCCTGTCCGTACAGAAAGGAGAATACCGACCGCAATGATGAGTACCATCATTACGGTACCCCAGACCCAACCGTCTAGTGTAGTAATAATTTCAGCAATACTCATTAATAATACCTCCTTACAAATTCACCAAAAACGGCCATGGATTGTCGTATTCGTCCAGATTGATTGCACGATAATACGCCAATCTGAATTTATACAATATAATTGTAATTTCTTAAAAAAACGTTGTCAAACAAAAAAAATGTAAATAATTTGTCGAGATTCACCAAATCTTCACAAAACCTTGATTTTTCAATGGTTTAATAATACCCTTTTTTCCGTTGTATCAGAAAATAAAACATAGTGATACAAAATTAACGAGCAAAACGGTTGAATTTCAAGGAGTTCAGCTTAACAGATCTTTAGGATCCGCCATCTGACAGCTCGCCGTTTATCAAAAGTGCATTTGCCCTGATATATTCATATATTATGGAAAAAAGTGGAAGTTGATGATACAATACTACAGTTATGAGCTCAGTACCGAGCGGGATTAGGTTGGTGCAGCACTGGTGAGCTGCCCGGACCTAATCCCACCATGCTGAATCAACAGGTGATCACTGTAATATTGGTGGGAGGTAATATTATTATGGAAGAAAACTACAGACCTTATCTTGAAGATAAGGAAACCGTGATCGGGAATACCGGTTCTGATGCTGCGGGTCTGAGTAGTGCAGAAGCGGCATCACGTCTTGAGAGGGACGGTGCGAACAAGCTCGATGAACCTAAGAAGAGAAGTAACATACTGCGTTTCTTCGATCAGATGAAGGATCCGATGATCATCATCCTTCTCGTAGCTGCAGCACTATCTTTCTTCACATCGCTTTATCAGAATGAGAGTCCGGCGGATGTGTTCATTATCCTGTTCGTAGTCATTCTGAATTCTGTTCTCGGAGTGGTCCAGGAGAGCAAAGCTGAAGAAGCCATAGAGGCTCTCAAGAAGATGACCGCGGCTAAGTCCAAAGTGTTGAGAGACGGACAGATAGTTACTGTCCCGAGTGATCAGCTTGTCAGAGGAGATGTGATCATCCTCGAGGCTGGTGACAGTATACCTGCTGACGGAAGACTGATCGAAGCGGCATCTATGAAGGTCGAAGAGGCGGCCCTGACAGGCGAATCTGTCCCTGTTACCAAGCAGGAAGAAGCTCTTGAACTTGCGTCCGGAGCTGCAGATGTGCCTCTCGGTGACCGCAAGAATATGGTATACATGGGCAGCACTGTCGTATACGGCAGAGGCAAAGCCGTGATAACAGGTACCGGAATGAAGACTGAGATGGGCAAGATCGCTGATGCTATCTCGCAGGCTGAAGAGGAAATGACACCGCTTCAGATCAAGCTTGCTCAGCTGTCCAAGATACTTACTAAGCTGGTACTCGTGATATGCCTGTTCATCTTCGTACTCGGCGTAGTCAAAGCGGGCCGTATCAGCATGCCTGTCATGATAGACACATTCATGCTCGCGATCTCGCTTGCCGTAGCTGCTATCCCGGAAGGTCTGGTAGCAGTCGTAACTATCGTTCTTTCGATAGGCGTGACGAAGATGTCGCAGAGGAATGCGGTGATAAGACGACTCACTGCGGTAGAGACTCTCGGCTGCGCGCAGATAATATGCTCGGACAAGACCGGTACGCTGACTCAGAACAAGATGACGGTAGTCGATTACTATTCGGAAGACCAGGATGTTCTGGCGGCAGGTATGGCGCTTTGCTCTGACGCAGAGCTCAAAGTAACAGAAGCAGGAGAGGAAGTAGTCGGTGAGCCGACAGAGGCTGCTCTGGTAGCATACTCCTCGATGCAGAATCTCCCTAAGACCGGACTTGTCAAATTGTTCCCTCGTATCGGCGAAGCTCCGTTCGATTCCGGCCGTAAGATGATGTCCACTGTTCACAGGAATACAGAGATGGATTCACCTTCGGGTCTTGATACCGAGCTGGACAAGCTGATAGCCAAGTCTGAGTTCGTGCAGTTTACCAAAGGTGCTCCTGATGTCGTATTGAGACACAGCTCATATATCCTTACAAAGCACGGCATTGAACCTCTGACAGAGGAGCTTGCTGCCAATGTTAAGAGAGCGAATGCGAGAATGGCAGGCAAAGCATTGAGAGTGCTGTCGCTCGCAGTAAGGGCGCACGCAACAAGACCGGATGATTTCTCCGATCAGGCGCTGGAGCAAGAGCTCATATTCGTCGGCCTGACAGGAATGATCGACCCGATCAGACCTGAGGTCAAGGCAGCAGTCGCTGAATGCCGTCAGGCAGGTATAAGACCTATAATGATAACCGGAGACCAGCTCGATACAGCGGTAGCTATCGGTAAGGATCTCGGAATAATTGAGAGTGCAGATGACGCTATCCTCGGAGCTGCTCTCGATCAGATGTCTGATGAAGAACTCCTCAATAAGGTCAAGACTTACTCGGTATATGCAAGGGTACAGCCTGAGCATAAGGTCAGGATCGTCAAGGCGTGGCGCGCGCATAACATGGTAACGGCCATGACCGGAGACGGCGTCAACGATGCTCCGGCTATCAAGTCAGCGGATATCGGTATCGGAATGGGCATTACCGGTACAGATGTAACTAAGAACGTAGCAGATATGATACTTGCCGATGATAATTTCGCTACTATCGTATCCGCAGTCGGAGAAGGACGCCGGATATATGCGAATATCCGCAAAGCAATCCAGTTCCTCCTGGCGACTAATATAAGTGAGGTGCTGTCCATCCTGATAGCTACTATGCTCAACTTTACGGTGCTCAAACCGGCTCATCTCCTGTGGATCAACCTGATCACGGATTCACTGCCGGCCCTTGCACTCGGTCTTGAGGCTGCAGAGGGAGACTCGATGAAGCAGAAGCCTAGAAGTGCGAGAGAGGGCGTTTTCGCAGGCGGAATGGACAAGGACATCATCTACCAGGGAGCCGCAACAACGATTCTCACACTGACAGCGTATATGATAGGAGTATTCCTTGAGACAGGAACATGGCAGATCACTCAGAGCAATGACGGGATCACAATGGCATTCCTTACTATGTCGATGTGCGAGATATTCCACTCATTCAATATGAGATCAAGGAGACAGTCCATATTTACCCTGAATAATCATAATAAGTGGCTGTGGGGATCAGCAGCGGCGGCAATGCTTCTCACTTATGTAGTAATTGAGATCCCTGCGCTTGCGGCACTGTTTGAATTCGAAACGATCAGCTTCAGAGAGTACGGAATAGCATTGGGACTGGCGGTCCTCATCATCCCTATCGTTGAAGTGGTCAAAGCAGTGCAGCGCATGAGCATGCGAAACGGAAGCAGTGCTTCAACAGATGAATAATAATTAATAGAAAGAAGTCATAATGAAAGACTATAGAGAAGGAAAAGAAGAAAATAAGATCGATGCGAATCCGGGCGAGAAGGCGGCGGATAACGGCAGCGAAGAGGTGAAGCCCGTGAAGATGAAGAGGGATTCGGACAGGCTCGGAACAGAGCCCGTCCATTCTCTGCTGCTCAAAATGTCGGCACCGCTTATGGTGTCGATGTTCGTCATGGCGCTCTACAATGTCGTGGACTCGATCTACCTCGGACTGTACAGCACTGACGCTTTGACCGCGGTATCATATTGCTTCCCGTTCCAGAACCTCAACGCTGCGTTCGGTATCGGAACGGCTGTCGGTATGAGCGCTCTGCTGTCGAGGTATCTCGGAGCCAAGTCGTATGACAAAGCAGACAAAGTCGCGCATAACGGCTTCCTCCTCGTAGGGATCAATTATACTATCTTCTTCATCGTCGGATGCCTGGCTCCGCAGATCATGAGGCTCATGACTTCGGAAAATACGAGCGCTCAGATCATCGCTGACGGAACTGTCTATCTGCGTATAACTCAGTGGCTGTCCTTCGCGCCGATGATCCAGTCGATGTTCGAGAGACTGCTGCAGGGAACGGGCAAGACCAAGTACATATTCTACATGCAGGTCGCCGGTACTCTGTTCAATGCTGTAGTTGACCCGATCCTGATCTTCGGACTGCTCGGAATGCCGAGGCTGGGAGTCAGGGGAGCTGCGATGGCAACGGTATTCGGCCAGCTGCTCGGCTGCATTCTCGGTCATATATTCAATAAGAAGTTCAACAAGGAAGTCGCTCTGTCGGTTCGCAAACTGCGTCCTCATCTGCAGACGATGAAGGATATATTTAAGATAGGTATCCCGTCGATAGTACTGCAGTCAGTCGGAGCGCTGATGAACTTCAGCATCAACAAGATACTCGCGATGTTCTCTGACCTTGCGGTCACGACATTCGGTGTATATTTCAAACTGCAGAGCTTCGTATTCATGCCTATATTCGGTATGAACAACGGATCGGTGCCTATCATAGCGTATAACTACGGTGCTGACAGGAGAGACAGACTTGAAGAGGCCATGAGACTCGGCGTCAGATACGGCGTCGGCGTGATGTCTGTGGGCACACTCATATTCTGGCTTTTCCCGGAACAGCTGATGGCTTTGTTCAGCGCGCCGCCTGAAATGGTGCAGATGGGTGTCGTCGCGCTGCATATCATGTCGCTCAACTTCCCGTTCGCGGGTTATGCGATAATGAGAGGAGCTGCTTTCCAGGCTCTTGGCAAGAGCGTCTACAGCATGAACATCTCGCTTATCCGTCAGCTGCTGGTCATCATACCGGGCGCTTTCATACTGGCGAAGATCGGCGGAGTCAACATGGTATGGTGGGCTTTCCCGATCGCCGAGGTAGCCGGTACAGGAATGTCGATCATGTATACAAGGCGTATCAGACGTGACATAATCAGCAAGATGACACCGCGCGACTGATACTGTTCAATCGTGCGCCGACCGGCCTTGAATGATGCCGGATGGTGCGCGGCCGCGGATGAAAAATGAAAAAGCTGAACAGCACGGGTGTTATTTGTGGTACTATATCTATTAATCTGAACTATTTGAGATAAAGAGAAAGAAAAGGGTAAAAAATGGCTGCTGAAAAGAAAAAAATCATGCTTACAGGCGACCGCCCGACCGGCCGTCTCCATATCGGTCACTACGTAGGATCTCTCAGACAGAGACTCGAACTGCAGGAAGATCCGTCATATGATAAAGTCTTCGTTATGATCGCTGACGCGCAGGCGCTCACAGATAACTTTGACAATCCGGACAAAGTCAGAGACAGCGTCTTCCAGGTAGCTCTCGACTATCTGTCAGTTGGTCTCGTTCCTGAGAAGACCAATATGTTCATCCAGTCAGAGATCCCTCAGCTGCACGAGCTGACGGTCTATTATATGAATCTGGTCACAGTTTCCAGAGTACAGAGGAACCCGACCGTCAAGTCTGAGATCAAGATGAGAGGATTCGAGGGTGAGAGCGTTCCTGTAGGATTCTTCACATATCCTATCAGCCAGGCGAGCGACATCACGGCTTTCAAGGCGACTATCGTTCCTGTAGGAGAAGATCAGGAGCCTATGCTGGAGCAGTGCAGAGAGATCGTAAGATCCTTCAACAGGACATACGGCAAGGAAGTCCTCGTTGAGCCTGAGATCTATCTGCCTTCCAATACCGCATGTCTGAGACTTCCTGGTACAGACGGACAGGCCAAGATGTCCAAGTCCCTCGGCAATACTATCTATCTGTCGGATGACGAGGCTACTCTCAAGAAGAAGGTCATGTCCATGTTCACTGATCCGGGACATCTGCGCATAGAGGATCCGGGCAAGATCGAGGGCAACACCGTATTCACATATCTTGATGCATTCGTCAAAGAGGACTCGTTCGAGAAATACCTGCCTGAGTACAAGGATCTGGATGAGCTCAAGGCTCATTACCAGAGAGGCGGCCTCGGAGATGTCAAGGTCAAGAAGTTCCTGTTCGCTGTCCTCAATGATTTCCTGACACCTATCCGCGAGAAGAGAGCTTATTACGAAGCTCATCCGGAAGAAGTCATCGCAGCTCTCAGACAGGGAACTGAAGCTGCAAGAGCAACTGCGGCTCAGACACTTGCTGAGGTCAAGGAAGCGATGAAGATCAACTACTTCGAGAACTGGGACAAGGAGTATGGCGCATAACAGCGACTGCATCATAAACAGTTTAGTGTAGCAGGGTAATAATTCCTTTGAATATTATGATCTTGAACTGATCTCCACTGGTTAGACTAATGATCTAATTAGTGGAGGTCAGTTTTGTTATGGCTGAAAATATCAAATGGAACTAAAATGGAATCAAAATGGAATCAAAATGGTTGGATCACGGATATGTCTCTGCTATAATGTAATAGCTAGATGATGCAAGATGATGGCAACGAGGGGATGCATGCTATATGGGAGGTAAGAGAAATGAAAGTATCGGAACTTAAAGCACGCAAAACAGAGCTCGGCTATACCAATGAGATGGTAGCAGAATTATCAGGTGTTCCTCTCGGGACTATCCAGAAGATATTCGGTGGCACCACTTCTGCGCCAAGATATGACACTCTGAAGAAGATCGAGGCTGCGCTGTTCCCGGAGAAGGGAAGCGGCAACGCGAATATCGACTATGCTGATGTAATAAGAAGCAGCTCGATAAATGAGCCAGTTCTAGTCAGGGAGTCTTCTAATCTGTCTTACTACGGATATAATAACGAAGCTTATGCCGGCAAGAAGCAAGGAGAATATACGATCGATGATTGGTATGCGCTTCCTGACGGAGTGAGGATGGAGCTAATTGATGGCTGTCTGTATGATATGGCTCCTCCGACATCGATGCATCAGTACCTCGGAGGGCAGATAATGGTCCAAATAGAGAACGCATTGGTTGCAAATGACAACAAGCACTGCCTGCCACTGATGTCACCTATTGGCGTACAACTAAACAAGGATAATAAAAATATGCTTGAGCCGGATGTCATCGTTGTCTGCGATAAGGATAAGTTTCAAAGAGGCGTCGTATATGGGGCGCCTGATTTTGTGGCTGAGGTCCTGTCGCCATCAACAGCAGGATACGATCGGCTTCTCAAACTCAATAAATACTGGACAGCAGGAGTCAGAGAATACTGGATCATCGATCCTAAGAAGGAAGAGCTGATAGTATATGGCTTTGAGAAGGGATCAGCACCGGTCACTTATACATTTGAGGACAAAGTGCCTCTGGGGATCTCTGAAGGGCTGGTAACGATCGACTTCGCGCCGATAACCGCCAGGATGAGGCATTTTTTCGGAAAGTGATCTGAAGAACTGTCAGGAACACTTTTCGAATCTTCACAATAACGACTAAATAATAGTACTAATGGGTGCTACAATTCTTTATGTGACCAGACTTTGGTATCATCTGCAATTCCGGATGATGCGGATGTCGGAAGCTGAGTAAGGGTCTATGAGGTTCAAACTGAGAGAGCTTGATATGATCAGACGAGTAGTTGGCATTTATTTCAGCCCGGTAGGCGGGACAGCGAAAATGACGGAAATGCTCACGGCTGAGATCGCGGAAAAGCTGGCGGACTGCAGCCCTGAGAAGATCGAGGTCCGGACGCTGGATCTCTTGCGGATGGAAGGTGAAGACCATTCATTCGATGAGGAGACAGTGGCTGTTATTGGTATGCCTGTTTATGTCGGCAAGATGCCGGTACCCGGAATAAGCGCTATCAGAAAATTATCAGCAACAGGTTCTTCTGCTGTATTGGCTGTATCATATGGCGGGAGAACATTCGGTAACGCTCTCTATGAGTTACAGCACTTCGCAGAAGAACAGGGGTTCAGGACTATAGGAGCCGGAGCTTTTGCTGTAAGGTATAAAGGGAGACGCGGGCATAGACATCGCGGGATCGAGAATACCATCGATATGGAAACGATCAGGGACTTCGGCAATGCGGCATCTGCGAAGATCAGGAGACTTGCCGGCAGCGATATTGAAGGACTCAAGATCAAACCTGCACCGGTTGAGGTGTCTGGACGACTTCCGATACACAGGGTCAGCAGAATATCTCCGGCAGCAGCTGCAGTAGCACAGGAGATCCTTGAGAAACTCAGCATCAGGCACAGGCAGTCAGAGTGGTATCTGTAATACGACATACCTCATAGTTCACGGTTGAAGATAGAATACAGAAGATGAACCCATGCCTGTCTGGCGACAGGCATTTTGATTGTAATGATTGATTTGCATACAGAGATCTTCGTGATACAATTTGGAATAGAAACACAGTGTATGTCATACACTATGAAAGAAGGAACAATTTGCTTCCCATATTCCTATTTCAACTAATCGAAACCGAAGAAGACAGGAATAAGATGGAGCTGCTGTATATAAATTATCAGCAGCTCATGTTTTACGTTGCGAATGATATTCTTAAGGATGCACACAAGGCGGAGGATGCAGTCAACGATGCATTTGTAAGGGCTATTGGTTATCTTGATAGAATTGGAGACATTGATTGTCCCCAAACTCGCAACTTCCTTGTTATTATAGTAAAGAATATCGCAATCAATATTCAGAAACGGAAGAGCGGAAGTACAGAGTTTTATCCGGATAATGACGAATTCTGGCAAAATCTGCGAGACGACAATCAGAATAGCGGCGAAATAGAAGACCGGTATTTTGAAAGATTTGAGCTCGACAGAGTCAGAAGAGGAATGAAAGAACTTCCGGATGCATATCTGCATACCTTGTATCTGAAGGCAATTGAAGGTCTGTCACTAGAGGATATTTCAATTATAGAGAATTGCGGTATTGAGACTGTAAAGAAGAGACTGTACCGCGCAAGAATAATGCTTAAGGATAAGCTGGAAAAACAACAGTAAAATGACGAGATTTCGGGAATCGCTGATGGCAGCCATGGAGGAAGAAACTGCGGCATATGAGTCATCTATGGCCCAAACGCCCGGGCACACTTTCTCAAAACGCTTTGAAAAGCGCAAAAGACAAATAATACGCTTAGCTGATCAAAGACTGACAGGTTCCGTGCACGAACTTCAGAGGAGGGCTGTACGCAGAGTAAGGATCAGGACCCTGCTTGTTGCTGCATTAATACTGCTCTTGGCGGTCTCAACCGTAGTTGCCATCGTTAAGCCGGAGATCTACTACATTATAAAGGAGAAGATAACAAACTGGGAGATATCATTTGGCATGAGTCCGGAAGAAGAGACAACAGACACCGTAGACTTTGAAGTAGTCCGGCCGGTGATCCCGGAAGGGTTCTCAGTGGTGGAGGAAGACGAAGGTGCAGACGTATACTTCCTGACTATTCAAAATAACAAGAACAAAGATATAGACATTTCATATTCACAAATGCTTCCGGAAGGTACGAATGTACAGCTGGACTCTGAAAGAAATAC
Organism: Clostridiales bacterium; assembly: GCA_015058265.1. Next base: position 2,185 of record SVCR01000022.1, on the reverse strand, counting down.
TAATGCAATTGAAATAATCGCAGGAACAGAAGCCATTGTTGCACGGGAAGATGGTGCAACAAACATATTGTTCAACAACGGTAAGTATGTTTTCTTGATTGGAGGAAACTGCGATGAAAGCATACTGCGTGAAATGGCGGAGGAAATACTAGACAGAAATTGAAATAAAAACAAAGAAAAACAAGAATAACATGTCCTCTTAATAGCACCTCAATTGTTTTTATTGACAGAAGGATGATTCATTCTCATTTAAACATCAGATGATAAGGTAGCAGAGATAGCATATCCGGATGGAACGAAGGATGAGTATGCATACTCTGATAATACAGCGGAAAGAACATACCTCACGGAATCCGGGGATACGATTTACTCCGAGAGCAGTACCGTCGACAGCAGCGGAAGGGAGATCTCGCGAACCGGCAAGGATGGATCGACTAACACGACAGTGTATTCACAGCAACAAGATTGGCTGCCTTCAGCAGAACAATATACTGCAGCTTATGAAACTATTGGCAATAATGGAGAGATCATATTCCATGAGGACAGTAATGCTGAGACGGAATACACCTATAATTCTAATGGTGATGTAACGAGAGAGGAAGATGATACATCCGTTACAACATATACTTACGGAGACAGCAATAACGAGTCGCTTGTAACAGAGGAGATAACAACCGAGAATAATGAGATAACCGATCATGTAACGTATTCTTATGATGAAGACGGAAATACTCTCAGTGAGGAAGACCTCATCGAGGACTCGCTGATCGAGACAACCTATATCGACGGGAATGCTGATACAGAGACCGAAACGGAAGAAGGGGTCATCACTTCTGAAACTGAATATGACTATGATGAAGAAGGAAATGTAATTGAAGAGGAGACGGAATCCGGCGTTGTTGAGGAATCTGTTATCAGCGAATATGACAGTATGGGCCGCGTCATTTCAGAGGATGACGGGGATACAGTGACAACGTATACCTATGATTACATGGGACGTGTCACTCATTCAGAAACTACAACCCGCGGAATATCAGGAACGACCAGTACGAGCAAAGAATATAATGACAATGGTACTCTAGTAAGTGAAACCGATGAGAGAGGCGCGGTAACAACCTTTACGTATGATTCTATGAATCGATGCCTCAGCTCAACGAAGGAGGGGAATGCTACAAGCCATACATATGGTTACTCCACAAATGTATCCGTGAATACGGGTGCTGTAAATACTTCTTACGACATCCTTTCCAGGGAAATTACAACTGATACATTCGGGCACACCGTCTCCGACGTCTACACCGATTCTGCCGGAAAGGTAGTGAAGAAGACAGAATCCGGAGTAACGCATGAATATCTATATGATAAATCCGGAAATCAGGTTGTGGAAAGATTATCCGCCTCGGGCGAGGATCCGCAGATCAACATGACATTATATGACAGGAACGGTCGGTCAACACATGAGATCATCAATCCAGAAGTGTCCGGGAATTCCTTCGTTATAACGTCGGACTCTATAGCAACAGAGAGTGTGTACTCTGACAGGGATGAAGTCATAGAAACGATCAATGCAATGGGTGATTCAATGTACTACACTTATGACGATGCAGGAAGAACCACCGGAATTGGGTTAACGAGCTCCGCAAACGACAGGACAGTCCAGTATTCTGCGGATGGTCTTACAACTATCATTACAGATGCTGGCGGCAAGACTCAGACGGAGGTAAAGGATGAATCCGGACTGACACTGTCAATGACGGATTCTGCGAATGGCTGCAGCCCTATTACCGAGACATATTCATATGACTCCGATGGCAACATGACTAAGAAGGTTATGTCTGACGGTTCAGAGATATGGTATGAGTATGATGCGCTTGGCAGAAACACTCTTGAACAGCGCTTTGAAAAGATTGGTTCTGCTCTGCATCAAACCTCCGAAGTGTGTTATACTTTTAACATACATGGCGATCTAACTAAAACGGAATGCTATTCATTCAGCGGAGTAACCAGGACTCTGTATTATAAAGATGAGTTCACATATGACAACCTTGGCAGAAAGGTCTCTGAAACAGTAACAAATGGCAATGCGGCAGCGCAGACGACTACCTGGACTTATGATGCCAAGGGAAGAGTGACGGATATAGACTATCCGGCGATTGCGGATATCAGTTCCGTAACATATGAATAT
>SVCR01000305.1 GCA_015058265.1 Clostridiales bacterium | reverse complement strand
GACCGAGAATGCATATGAATTCGCCCTTCTCGGCATCAAGATTAATATTGTCGAGTATTGTCTTCCCCTCTTCATACGCAAAGGAAAGGTCCCTGATAGTTACATATTTCATGGTATCTCCAAATAATCGCGCACCTTCATTCTACTTAACCCCGTACCCACAATCTAATTCTGAAATGCTATACCTCTGCCGGGATATATTCACAATTTCAATATCCCCGCGACACAAAAATCGAGCCTCCGGAAGCAGCATTTCCGAAGGCTCATATCACTGAAGGGAGGATGTTTGATTCAGTTGTTTACAGCATTTCAATAAATGCCGCGATACGGGTATTGAGCTGCGCCACATCAGCTGTGGAGTAGTCTGTTTCTACCATAAAATACGGTACCTTCTTTTCTTCTGTGCAGAATCTTTCGATGGACTTATGTTCAACATTATATGTATGGCAAGCCTGCAGAGTCATCTCGAGGACTCCGTCAGCCTTATACTCGTCGATAGTCCTTCCAAGGAGATCATATCTGTTAGGATTAGGCGTCATCACCGAGCATCCTATCTGCAGATATCTGTAGGCGACCGCCTCCCAGATATCCTCCGCGTCCTCATCGACCGGTCTGTCATACTGTTTGGCTCCCACGCAGTTTTCCATGGCGACTACCACGCCTCCGTTGTCTTCCACCGCAGAGATCACCTTCTCGGTGACACCTCCGATCGGGCAGCCGGTCAGGACTATGCGAGGCCTTTTCCCGGCGTTTTTGCCTTCTGCGTATTCCTTTTCGATCTTTTCGGCGACAGAGTACATCTCATCCGCTATGTCGGTGCGGTCAAACTTGAATCCGCTGCCATACAGGACCTTGAACATATCGAGACCCGACACAGGACAAGGATCGTTCTTCATGGTATCTATAAGATGCTTCTTCGCCTTGCGTATACCGTTCTCGAGCTTTACTGCAGCGCGCAGGTCATCATCAGTGATCACGATATCCCACTTCTGTTCGATATATGCCTTGAGTCTGAGAAGCTCTGCTTTATACAGTTCGAGTCCCTTTTCGCTCTGCGAGTTCGGAAGGTCCATTATGAACACATCCTTGAACCCGCTCATCAGCTCGTACATCTTCTTCTTTCCGTCGCAGGTATTCTCGCCCACCACTATATCGCTGAAGTAAAAGAACGGGCACTTGTCAGCTTTTGCGAAGCCGTAGCTGGATTTGATCAGCGGGCACAGGTTTGCAGGAAGGTCTTTCTCCGCTACAGGGATAGTCTCTCCGGAAGTTGAGCACAGCCCCACCGATGCAGCCCCTGCCGCAATGGCAAGCTCAGTCGGAAAGTACGTGCAGTAAGATCCGATAACCGGGATCCCCGCATCCTTTACCTTCTTGACATTTACAAAAGCGTTTCTTCTTGCCTCAGCAAATTCTTCAAATACTGCAGGCAGTTCCTTTATTATTTCCATAAAAAATACAGTTCCTTTCATTCACCAACATTCTTATATGTAAAGTGTATAAACTGTATATTTCAAAGACAAATAGACAAATTCAATACACGATTGCACTCGTATCGATAATCGCTAATTTGGACTTATCTGTCCGATCATAATGATACATCCTGCCTGTCTATCTCATCAGCAGCCTTTTCATAACGAGGCGGCAGCTTGTACCGTATTCCTGTACCGACACGGTTAACAACTTGATTTTTACTACAAAAAGACAGGCCGATTCTATTATGAAGGGCTGTCGTTGAGAAAAAAACAGAATCATGCTTGACAAACAATATTATACGTCATATAGTATCAGACAAGAAATAATATTACACGAGCGAAAGGAGGCGCAAATATGGGTTTCAAGATCGAATCCAGTCTGCTTGACGCGTGCGCCCTGGCTATCCTGCACAGAGGAGACACATACGGATACGAGATCACTCAGGAGATGAAAAAGTCGATCACCGTATCCGAGTCCACACTCTACCCCGTGCTGAGAAGACTTCAGCAGGAAGAGCTTTGCAGGACATATGATCAGCCTTATCAGGGGAGGAACAGGAGATACTACTCCATAACCGATAAGGGCGAAGCGAAGCTGGCTGAGTACCTTAAGCAGTGGGCCGACTACAGGAATGCGGTCGAGACGCTGCTTGTCGGATCGGAGCCTGCAAAGGTTGCAGATGAAGAGACGGTCAGGGAAAAGGCTAAGCAGACTAAGCCAGCAAAGGTAAAAGCCGGAAAGACAACAAAGAAGGAAGTTAAGAAAGAAGCAGAAGGAGGTGCAGCAGATGAATAAACAGGAATTCATGAAAGCTTTGCGGGATGAACTCTCGAAGCTGCCGCCTGAAGAGATAGATGAAGCCACTGATTATTTCGAGGAGTGCTTCGCGGAGGCTACGGACGGCTTCGATCCTGAGGAAGCAGCGGCAGAGGAAGCCCGCTTGGCAGAGGAGTTCGGAAGCCCTAAGAGGATAGCAGCTCAGATCAGAGCAGACTACGCTGCAAGGATACTCGACGGAGAGCAGCCGGCAGCGGCTTCGGATACCGGCAGGACAGGCAAGCTTTCGGCGGTATGGTGGGTCGTCATCGGAATTTGTTCAGCCCCTATAGCACTGCCGCTGGTAATAGTGCTGATCGCGATGATCTTCGTGGTGATCGCATGCATCATCGGAGGCGTGATCGGAGGAGCCGCAGCGGTGGTAGCGGGCCTGATCCATCTGTCCGCAGCTCCGGCATCCGGAGTGATGATCACAGGCATCGGCCTCATGATACTCTCCGGAGCGCTCGCTGCAGGCT
>SVCR01000304.1 GCA_015058265.1 Clostridiales bacterium | reverse complement strand
CCCTCGACGTAAGCTTGGGAAGCTCAAGTTTTGCCATTAAACTACACCTGCGAATCAACTATTAGAGTATACCTCATGTTCCGGCTTTTGTCACCATATCTGTATATGCAGTTCTGTCAAAAAAAGGAACCGCTGTTGTTAAGCGGTCCCCTGATGTCCGTTTAGGATCCTACCAGTTCCTGTCGATGAACGCCAGTGTGTTCTCCAGATCCTCGTCAAGTCCGTCTGTAAACTTCTCCTTAAACGGGCAGCCCTCATTCCAGCTGTCAATAATCATCTGCCTGGCGTATTCCTTGGTCTTTCCTTGTTTCTTTAAGATCCTCATGGCCGCAAGGACCGATGCGTATCCCGCCGTCTTAACCCTGCCACCGCTGATCGCTTCAAGATCATCCAGTGCTATCTCACTGTAATAGCTGTCATTTTCATACCTTTTGTCCATATCTGCCATTTCATTACGTATAATCCAGTTACCTCATTTTGAGGCTGGGTTTTTCCTTTCTCCCAACTCTATTGGGTAATTTGAAAAATCTAATATATACTCACTTTATGCACTGTGGATTTGTATCTATTTCTGTATGGCTTTGACCGTTAAGAGGTGACTCAAACCACAGTTTTTTCGTCTCTATTGGTGATCAGCTAGTTAGTGCTTCGACGCTTCCATTTACGTGAAAACATGTCGAACTATCTGTGGACAGACCCAGTGCAAATTCATTTTAAGGAGGTGCTCTTATGTACTATGTCGGAATCGATGTCTCCAAGTACAAGCACGATTGCTTTATCGTTACCAGCGATGGTGAGATCATCCGCGATCCATTCTCGTTTGGCAACGACCATGATGGCTTTCAAGCTCTTTTATCTGCTCTCTCCTCTCTAGGGGATCGCGAGAACATAAGAATAGGATTTGAAGCCACCGCTCATTACACACTGAACCTGAAGTTATTCCTTGAAAACGCCCACTACAGCTTCATGGAATTCAATCCGGTTCTGCTCGCCAAGTTTAACAAGTCGCAAACTCTCAGACGTACCAAGACGGATGCAATAGATTGTGCAGCTATTGCCCGCTGGCTAATGACGGTAGAATACAAACCCTATCCTACTGGATTCTACCATGCGTATTCGCTCAAGTCATTAACCCGTCTTAGGGACTCGCTTGTAAGGCAGCGCAGTTTTTATCTGGTCAAGATCACTAATGTTCTTGATCACACATTCCCTGAGTTCAAGCCTTTTTTCGGTAACAGATTCAGTAAAACGGCTCTGTACCTGCTTGAAAACTATGGAACTGCAGACAAGATGTCTCGTATGAATTCTCAATCTTATGAGAATCTCCGGCGCATTTCCCGCGGCAAATTTTCAACAAAGAAGTTTCTTGATCTTAAGTCTCTTGCCACCAATACTGTCGGTGAATCTAACGAGATGTTCGATGCCCAGCTCTCCAGTCTTCTCTCTCTTTACAGATCGTCTGCGAAAGAGATCGATTCGCTGGAGCAGCAGATCATCGACCTGATCTACCAGGTCAATCCGCGCTCACTTTCAATTCCGGGAATTGGTCCGCTGTCAGCAGCTGTGATCTATGCTGAATTTGGAGATATCTCCAAGTACTCATCACCGCAGAAGATGTTAGCTTTCGCCGGCCTTGATCCTGGATACTATCAGTCCGGAACATCCGCTCATGGCGGCCATATGGTCAAGCGCGGTTCCTCTTACCTCAGGTTCACACTTATGAATCTTTGCATCCCTCTTACGCAGTACAATGTCGTATTTGCAGAGTATTATGCAAAGAAGCGCGCTGAGGGTAAGCCTCATCGAGTCGCATGCACACATATGGTCAAAAAGCTGATTCGCATAATCTATGCTCTTGAGACCAAAGGCATTGACTTCGATCCTGAAAAACTCCGCTGATTGAGTAGTGGCAATCAGTAATATCTATTTTCCCATTCAAGCACTTCTTGAATGGCTTGTTTGCTATGCGCTTATTCTGAAAACTATTTTTTCGGAAAAGACCTTGACTTCGAATAGCTAGTCACCTCTGGACTCTACCATCACATCCAGACCAAGCATCCCGGCAATGAACAGAGCCTTTTCGAGCTCTGCTGTCTTCTTGCCTCTCTCCAGATCGGAAATGAAGCTTATGCTCAGTCCTGTGAATGACGCAATATCACGCTGGGTATAACCCAGCTCCTTTCTGCGCTCCCTGATTGCCCTGCCGAATTGAATGCTGTTGCCTGCTTTCATGATTGCTCCTTTTGTAAGCCGTACGGCTAAATATCTTAATTATTCAACAAAATAAGCCGTACGAACAATTTATGTAAAATCATTATAAATTGCGCCGTACGGCTCTGTCAAGGCAGGTCTCTGCCACTCAATTAAAGAGGCGGTCTTTCGACCGCCCCCGTGTGTGATTTTGAGCCTCGCAGGTATAGGGTTATTTCTTTGTCTTCGCCGTCTTCCACTTCGACCACGCGGATACATGTTTGACTCCGTCAGTGTAGTTGTACGCTCTGACTCTGCAGATGTATTTCTGCTTAGGCAGGAGTCCTTTTATCTTCTTTGAAGTCTTTTTCTTGCCGGCTGTGACGACCTTGTCGACACCCGGACCGCTGACCTGGATCTCGATACCGTCGATCCTCTTCTTGCTCTTCTTCAGCTTCTTCTTGCTGATCTTCTTCCACTTGACTGTGACGGCCTTCTTGCCCTTGGCCGGCTTGGAAATCTTGACAGCCGGCAGATCCTGAATCTCGACCGGTGCCGCAGGAGTGACACTTGGAGCCGGTGAAGGCGAAGGCGTTGGAGGAGTCGGAGGTGTAGGTTCTGGCTC
>SVCR01000303.1 GCA_015058265.1 Clostridiales bacterium | reverse complement strand
GGAGGAGTCTCGATATCAGGCTGACCGATGTTGAGACGATAGACCTTTTTGCCATGTTCTCTCTCGGCCTCAAAAGCGAATACGTTGAATCTTCTGATAGGCGAGAACTGCATTGCTGCACATCTTTTTGATACTTCCATTTTTGATCTCCTTACATTAAATCATTTTCAGCTAATTGGGTTAATACTATATTATCGAAGATCGGAGTGCGATGCATTAACTACATCCCGCACACCTATCTTATTATCGCACTTTTTGGACGAAAGTAAAAGTAGATATTCAATATTTCCTTTAGTTCCTTTGATCGGCGAATAAGTCAAAGCCTCAGGGTACAGTCCGTTGTCCTCCGCATACCCGATGACTTTTTCTATCACCTCTTCGTGTACCGCTGTATCACGGACTATACCGCCCTTTCCTACCTGCTCGCGGCCTGCTTCGAATTGAGGCTTTACAAGGCTCAGGATCTTTCCTTCAGGTGCAAGAACAGCGGCTGCGACAGGAAACATATGCTTGAGAGATATGAAGCTCACATCTATCGATATAAGATCGATCGGCTCAGCTATGAGGCTCGTATCAAGATAACGAATATTCGTCTTCTCCATATTTACGACCCGGGGATCGGTCCGCAGCTTGTAATCCAGCTGTCCGTAGCCCACATCGATAGCGTAGACCTTCTCAGCTCCGTGCTGCAGCATGCAGTCAGTGAATCCGCCGGTAGAAGCGCCCATGTCTATGCAGTAAGCTCCCCCGCATTCGACTCCCCAGTCTTCGATGGCCTTCTGAAGCTTGAGACCGCCGCGGCTGACGTAAGGGCATTCTTTACCGGCGACGATGATTTCTGAATCGACATCAAAAGTCTGGCCAGGTTTATCTTCGAGCCTGCCGTTGACAGTGACCAGCCCGGCCATTATCGTCCGCTTTGCCTTTTCTCTTGACTCAGCAAGACCGTTATTTACGAGAAGAACATCAAGACGTTCTTTCAATATATCCACCTGCTCCCTTGTTTATTTGACCGCCAGACGCTCTTTGATCCTGCGTGCGACTGACTCCGCATCGATCTCGCATTCCTTCCTGAGCGATGCTACATCACCATGTTCGATGAATCTGTCCGGTATCGCGATGTTCAGGATATCATAAGGAGCATCTCTGTATACTTCAGTGAATCTCTCGCCGAAGCCGCCTGTGACGACATTGTCTTCCAGAGTGACGACTAGCCTGCTGCTTATTTGACCCCAACCGGTATCTATAGGCTTGACGACAGCGGCATTGATGATGCCGATGTCATATCCATCCGATTTGAGGATCTCAGCAGCCTTGATAGCTTCATCAAGCATGACTCCGACAGCGATGATCGTTGCATCTCTGCCCTCGCTGATGACACTGTTGTTTCCTTTGAACTTGCGCAGTCTCAGATGAGCTCCGACACTTGAGCCCCTCGGATAGCGGATCGCTACAGGGCCCTCCATCTTCATAGCGAATTCCAGCATCTCAGTGAGCTGGTTGCCGTCAGCCGGAGCCAGAACGGTCATACCCGGTATCATAGACAGATAAGATAGATCGAACACACCGTGATGTGTCTCTCCGTCCGCACCTACCAGGCCTGCCCTGTCTACCGCGAATATTACGTGCAGTCCCTGCAGGGCGACATCTTCGACTATGTAATCAAAAGCTCTCTGGAGGAAGCTTGAATAGATAGCGACTACTGGCTTGAAGCCGGATTTCGCCATTCCCGCGGCGAAAACGACAGCATGTTCTTCAGCAATACCTACGTCAAAGTATCTGTCTGTGTGTTCTTCATAGAACGGGATCAAACCGGTCGCTGTGCCCATAGCAGCAGCAATCGCAGTAATAGTCTCGTCTTCTGAAGCCAGCGAAGTCAGCTTCTCGCCGAACACCTTGGAGAATGACGGACCTGATGATCCGAGCGTCTCCCCTGTCTGCGTGTCAAATGGTCCTATCCCGTGGAATTTACGAGGGTATTTCTCTGACCACTCGTAGCCCTTTCCTTTAGTCGTGATGACATGGACGAGGGTCGGCCCGTCGAATTCCGCAGCTGCTTTGAGCATCTCTGTGAGCTGGCGCAGATCATAACCGTCTACAGGACCGTAGTACTTGATACCGAGGTCTTCTATAAGATGACCTTCCTCACCGAGAACAGAATACTTGATCTTCTGCTTGGAATTGCGGAGGCTCCTTGAAATAGGCCTTCCGATGACCGGTACATTGTCAAGAGCTGATTTAACAGATACTTTGGCCTGATCGTATTTCTGCGATGAGCGTATCCTGTTGAGGTATTTCGACAGAGCTCCGACATTATGCGATATCGACATTCCGTTGTCATTGAGGACTATATTGATATTAGTCTTGTTGGCGCCTATATTGTTCAGAGCTTCATAGACGATGCCGCTGGTGAATGAACCATCACCGATAACAGCCGTGACATTATAATCCTCTTTGCTTATATCCCTTGCGACAGCCATTCCGTATGCAGCGCTTACAGATGTGCTGGAATGTCCGGTATCATAAGCATCATGTTCGCTTTCTCTTCCCTTAGGAAAACCTGAGAGACCTTTATACTGTCTGAGAGTGTCGAACTGCCCTGCTCTTCCCGTGAGGATCTTGTGGACATATGACTGGTGGCCGACATCATAGATGATGCGGTCACGTGGTGTGTCGAACACTCTGTGCAAAGCAACAGTGAGCTCTACTATCCCTAGGTTGGACGCGAGATGTCCGCCGGTCTTGGAGACTTTCTGCACTAGAAAGAGACGTATCTCCTCGCAGAGATCCTCAAGATCGGAATAAGAAGATGTTTTGCA
>SVCR01000302.1 GCA_015058265.1 Clostridiales bacterium | reverse complement strand
ATGCTGTAGTCGAGGCAGCGAAGATCAGGGGACTCAATCACGAGGAGATGCACTCGAAGGTGGAGTATGTCGTCGCGCACGGCATAACGAGCTTCATAGAAGGGAAGAAGATATCCATAGGAAGCTATCACTATATATTCGAGGATGAAGGCTGCATGATTCCGGCCGGCGAGGAGGATAAGTTCGAACAGCTCCCTGAAGAGTATTCACTGCTTTATCTGTCGATAGCCGGAGTTCTTGCTGCGGTCATCTGCATAGACGACCCGGTCCGCGACGGTGTGAAGGCGGTGATTGATGAGCTCAGAGACAGAGGTTTCAGCCGGATAGTGATGATGACAGGCGACAGCGAAAAAACTGCTGCCTATGTGGCGGCGAAGACGGGCGTCGATGAATATATCTCAGAGGTCCTGCCTGAAGACAAAGCCGGGTTTATCCGAAATGCCAGGAAGGCCGGGCATAAAGTCATCATGATAGGCGACGGGATAAATGATTCGCCGGCGCTTTCAGAGGCTGATGCGGGCGTGGCTGTCAATACCGGAGCCGCCATCGCAAGGGAAATCGCGGATATAACGATAGAGGCAGAGGATCTCGGAGAACTGCTGGTGCTGAGAGATATCTCCAAAGCACTGATGCGCAGGATAGACGCCGATTACCGGGTGATCATATCATTGAACTCGATGCTGATACTGCTCGGAGCATTCGGGATCATAACACCTGCAGCTTCAGCAACGATGCATAATCTGTCGACGATAGGCATCAGTCTGTATAATATGACAGACCTTATCGAAGCATAGGGCGGTCATGTCGAGAAAGACCGGGTCACCTGTGTCAGGAATCTTTCGGCGATAGGGGTTAGCACCTGATACCTGCCCCATATAAGATAGAAACTGGATTCCTTGACCGGATCAAGTGGCCTGAAAACCAGGCCGCTTTCTTCAGAACAGTCGACAAGATGCTCGAATGTCAGGAGTACCCCAAGTCCTTCGAGTGCAAACATTGAGCCGTTGTATGAAAGGCGGAATGATCCCTCAAGACGGAGATCCCTGAAATGATCTCCCGCCCACTCACTGATCTCACGATCCCAGCTCTGCTCCGAGGAGAATAACGGCACACCGGTAAGGTCATCAGCTGTGATGGCCTTTTTCTTTGCCAGCGGATGTGAGTCGGCCATTACAGCTCCCCAGATATCCGTATGAGGGAAGGTGATGTAATTATATTTGCGGGCGTCCGGGATCTCGCTGGTTATCACGGCAAAATCGAGCAGCCCCTTGTCGAGCTTCTCCGTGACCTGCTCGGTGTCCCCGCTGGTGATGTGGTAGTTCAGTCCCGGATATGCAGCCTTGAACCTGCCGATCTCCCTTGCGAGGTATCTGATCTGATAGGATTCCGCAAGTCCGAAGTACAGATCTCCTCCGGTGATGTCATCGAGCGACATGAATTCCTGCTCTATCTTGTCGGCCATTGCCACAAGGTCCTCAGCTCTGTCACGCAGAAGAATCCCTTCATCAGTCAGCTGTATGCTGAAACTCCTGCGGATGAACAGCTTCTTGCCGAGTTCTCCCTCAAGGGACTTGAGAGTCTTGGAAAGGGTGGGCTGGGTCACATGCAGCAGATCTGCCGCCCTTGTCATGTTCTCTTCTCTTGCGACTGCGAGAAAGTATCTGAGACTGCGAATATCCATATATGATGCTCCTTGCTATGATATGCATAATTCGAATATCACGATATTCATTATAACCATTAGCGAATAACAAAGCAAACGGCTAAGATATAGCCATGAAGAACACAGACATAGAAAAACTGCTGATCAGTATGGGAGATGCGGGCTGTCCGGATTCGGATATCGAGAGGGTGCGCAGCTTGCATGAGGCGGGCCTTGACGATGATATCGTCAGATGCCTTCGCAGGTGCAGGTGCGACCTGATGGAGGAACTGCACAGGAGCCAGCGCAGAGTGGACTGCATGGATCAGCTGATCAGAGCAGCAGAAAACGGACTTTGATCAATAAAGGGTCACTGAAAGGAGAACTGAAATGATAAAGAAAGAAGAACTCACGCTTGTACAGGACTGGGACAAGACTTTCGCGAAAAGCGGGAAGGTGGATCACAGCAAGGTCACATTTGTCAATCGTTACGGCATCACTCTTGCCGCGGACATGTATATGCCTAAGGAGACAGAGGGCAGGCTCCCGGCGATCGCGGTAAGCGGACCGTTCGGCGCAGTCAAGGAGCAGTGTTCCGGACTCTATGCGCAGACGATGGCTGAGAGAGGATTCCTCACTATAGCGTTCGATCCGTCCTTTACCGGCGAGAGCGGCGGTCTGCCGAGGTACATGGCATCGCCTGACATCAATACAGAGGACTTCATGGCTGCGGTAGACTTCCTGTCGCTCAATGACAAGGTAGATGCTGAGCGCATCGGCATCATCGGCATCTGCGGATGGGGCGGAATGGCAATAAACACAGCAACGCTGGACACAAGGATAAAAGCGACTGTCGCTTCAACTATGTATGACATGACGAGAGTCAACGCCAACGGCTACTTTGATTCCGAGGACAGTGAAGAGCAGCGCTATGAGAAAAGAACCGCGATGTGCGCGCAGAGACTCGCTGACCTGAAGGCAGGCGAGTACAAGCTCGGAGGCGGAGTCATAGATCCGCTGCCGGATGATGCTCCTTACTTCGTAAAGGATTATCACAGCTACTACAAGACAGACAGGGGCTATCATGAAAGATCGCTCAACTCGAACGGAGGCTGGAACGTGATAGGATGCGAGTCATTCATGAATCAGCCTATCCTTAAGTACTCAAACGAGATCAGGAGTGCGGTG
>SVCR01000301.1 GCA_015058265.1 Clostridiales bacterium | reverse complement strand
TATCCTCTTCGCGCTTAACCTTGCGCTCGTGCACCTTGTCTGCCCGGGACGCTATCTCTTCGAGATATCTCTTAAGGGCGTCACTGCGCGGGATCACAACGTCAATGTATCCTTCAAGCACCGGAATATCACTGTCCCCTTCCATGCTATGAAAATCTGCAATGGACGCAAGAATCATGGTCAGCTCCGGTATGTTGTGGAATCTTGAAAATCTGGTAGCCAGTCTATAGCTGCCGGTATCCACTGCTATCTCGAATTCCGTTGTCTTCTCGGCAAACATACCTACCCAGCTGTCAAAGGACTGAAGTCCCAGCAGTTCAAGTTCACCACTCTGCAGATACTTCTGAAATACATATATATCCGAGATCGAATTAGTGATTGGTGTGCCTGTTGCCATTACGATGCCGCCGCCATTATGCATCTTCTGTACATAATGCACTTTGTCCATCAGGCTGTCACACTTTGAAGAGCCTTTGCGGCTTATACCGTATACTCCATAGATGCTCGTGTCGATTGAGATGTTCTTATAGTTATGAGCCTCATCTATAAACAGCCTGTCGACCCCAAGTTCATTGAAGCATATTAAGTCTCTTGCCGGATCTGCAGATGCGGCAAGCTCTCCCAGCTCCTTCTGCAGCTTCTCAAGCTTCTTATTGAATTTGCCAGTCACCTTCTTTTTTCGGTGCTTTATAGCCTGCATCTCATCACGTTCAGCCTTGAGGGCATCAATGTGTGCCTGTTTTGAGATCGGTATCCTGTCGAAACAGCTGTAAGCTATGATTATGCAGTCAAACGAATTGTTTCTAACCCTTAACAGCGTCTGGTTGATGTGGTCAGGATCCATATCCTTAGGTTCAATGCACATAAGATCAGCATCAGGATACAGATGCGTGAATATGCTGCACCACTGCTGTGTAAGATTGTTGGGTACCACGAACATGCACTTGTCTGCCATATGCATACGCCTCAGCTCCATTGCAGCGGCTATCATGATATATGTCTTGCCTGCGCCAACGTCATGAGCTAACAGCGTATTAGGGGTGAACAGAATGCGTGCCACTGCATCCTTCTGATAAGGATACAGCTCGACTTCATCGGACAACCCCGGAAATTCCAGAAATCTGCCGTCAAAGTGTCTGGCCACAGTGCAGCCGTACTTGTTCTCGAAGATCTTCTTCACCTTCTGCTTACGGGATTCGTCCTGCCATATCCACCGCCTGAACTCCGCAATGATAAGCTTCTGCTTCTCCTGAGCCGCAGCGGTCTCCTCCCTGTTAAGAACCCTCTTGGTTCCTGACTTCGATGTCTTTGATGGAACCTCATCAGTCACCCGTATGGTTCTCATATTGAGAGTCCTCTCAAGTATGTGTACTGCGTCTATACGGTCAGTACCGAATGTGTTAGTGTTGCGCACATACCTTGAATACAGGCACTTGTCCGGGATCTCCCAGCTGCCCGTCTCTTCATCATGCCTTGTTCCCTTGCACCTGTTGTAATCATGCGGCTGCACAAGATAGTTGACGAAGTCATCTATGATCTCAGCCGGAAGCCAGGGGGATCCAAGTGATACATAGATATCCTCAGCCTTCATCTCAGGTGGAAGCAATGCTTCAAGAGCTTCTACATTATCCTTGAATGTGCCCTTGTACATCTTGAATGCAATACGGGCTTTGATCAGCTTATGTCTGAGATTTCCGGACAGATACTCATCTGCAGTTTCCCAGCCTGAGTCTACTGATTGGCCATCCCAACGGTCCGGATTCCGGTATATAGCGCCACGAAGTTTCTCTATTGCTTCAAGTACTGTGACTCCTGAAGATTCCGCAATCCTGCTTAATTCGACTCTTCCTGTATCCCGTATGCACCGGATGAGCGCGTCAGAAACGCTGCATTTAAATTCCTGTTCAGGAATTTCAACAGCTCCTGTCATTTCAGAGAGAGACTCATCAACTGGCAGGTCAATGATGTGGCTGACAGCCTGCTGCCGCGTCAATTCATCTGCTTTAAATGCAAGACTTGTTCTGTTGATTCCTATCATTTGATCCTCCGTATTCTCCTATCGCCCGCTAATCCGGGAATCCGGGAAGTGAATTATAGCAGAACTTTTGTTCGCAAACAACTGTTCCGTCAGTTTAGTCGCACGAAAAAACGGTGTCTGCAGTCGCGCTATATGCTTCTTCTAGACACCGCCTCATGTGCGCGTGGTAGTATTATTACTATAATTAATTATCTTTCAATATCTCTCGTATCTGACGTTCTTTCTAAGGTATTGTGAGGCCCCAGGGTCACTGTAAAATACTGCGCCAGGATAGTCTTTAAGGTATTCGTTAAGTTTGTAATCATTCTCAGTTGCCTCAATAAGCTCCCATCCACAGATTTCAAACCATTCCTCATCCGGCTTTGCCTTAGCCTGATTATTGGATTGTGACGAATCGAATTTGAACAGAGGTCGTCTCTCATTATTGTCGTATCTCTGATAAGTATAAGGGCGATATTTTGAGCTATCAGTCTTACCTTGTGCGAACTGCCAGAATCCTATATCTGAAAAGTTTATAGGCTCAAAGATGTAATCGTCATTGCTCTTCAATTTTCGGTTCCTCTCGATCAGATATGCCGCAAGCAATTTAAGTATCCTATCTTCATCGCCTTTATCCAGCTTGCCAAGCGGGTTTGTTCCCTTTAGTTTATTTACACCTATCTTCCAATCAGGAACTCTGCATACAAGGTAATACTTTTTCAGTGGCCCTCTAGCCGACATAGCGTTTGCCATCACCTTTTCATATCTCAAAAGCTTATAGGTATTGCTTCTCGGGACTTTATCCAAAGACGAAG
>SVCR01000300.1 GCA_015058265.1 Clostridiales bacterium | reverse complement strand
GAGATGGCTGTATGGATCCACATGTCTTAAGGACCGGTGTTCATTTCTTAAGAAAAGTAAAAGGATTTACATGGGAAAAGATTCGTGACATAATCAGGCCGATGCTGTATATTTGAAATGGGTATATGGCTTTAAAGGTCAGAGCTTCTGAAGGAGCTCTGAGGGGAAAGAAGGTATGATTATGAAAAAGATGGCAAGACGGATCCTTCTGATGACCATGTTTCTGATCATGGCAATGTCTGTCCATGCGATGGCGGATTACAGACTGTACTCAGCCAAAACGATCACACTGCCGAACAATTACGGCGGAGGATGGTCGAACCAGTTTACGCTGCCGGTCAGGAGCAATGTGCTGATCTCGGTCAATATTTCCGGGAACAATCAGTCGACCTATATCAACAACGGTCTGCAGTATGTTCTGCAGAATGTATCTTCGGGACAGAAGGTATATCTGGGCATACCCACTGCAGATAAGAACAAGCTGAATTATACACTCGGCGCTGTCATGAACGCGGGGACCTACAGCTTTGGCGTATATTATTCCGGGAGCCAGAGCTTTAAACTCCGTTTCTCTGTAGCCGGAGCGGGCGGCATCAATGTTCCGGATTCCCTGGAGGTCATGAAGGGGACTACGGAGAAGGTGAATGTGAAGCGTGCGGACGGCGGCACGAATTATATCAAGATCAAGTCCGCCAAGAGCTCGCAGCCGGGCTATGCCACGGTTACCTACAGCAACAGTACGACACCGCCTTCCATCACGGTCAAAGGCGTGGCGATCAACGGTGATACCGGCAGCAATCCGCCTGTTATCATAACGGTCACGGGACAGGACGGCTCCACGGATACTATGCGCGTGAAGATCACCAAGTATGTTCCGGCACCGACACTGAACACCAAGTCCTATACTCTCAGCGCCGGTGACAAGGTGTACAATGCGGTAGAGAATGCTGTATCGGATGTCAAGTGGACCAGCTCGAACACCAAGGTTGCGAAGGTCAACCAGAAGGGCAGGATCAAGGCAATCGGTTATGGAAAGTGCGTGATCAGGGCAAAGACTGTCAGCAATAAAAAGACTTACGATCTTGCCTGCACCGTCAAGGTCACCCGCACAGCCCCGAACTTCAGGGCATGGACCGCCAAGTACTATCCCAAGAAGAAGGTCATCAAGATCAAGGTTAAGAACCTGAGCAAGGTGCCGATGGTGTTCTACTCCAAGAATGGGGCGCTCCTGGATGTCAGCACCGAGAAGAGAGTAAGAAAGACCAGACTGAGGGATGGCAGTACTGTCACGATCCCAAAGGGTAAGACGAAAGCAATCTATATCAAACATAAAGGCGCGAAACTGAATCCAGCCGACCTTACGAAGTATATAGCCAAGCTTTATTTCAAGCAGGATAAGAGATACTACTATGCATGGGTCTTTAAAAAGGCTGACATGGGGGTCTACGCCTGGAAGAAGGCTCTGAACATGCGTTATGCGACATACTCGAAAGAATAACCGGGGCGGAGGCTGCTCTATATGAAGAAGATACTGTTTGTTGCGTCGGAAGGCGTTCCTTTTATCAAGACAGGCGGTCTTGCAGATGTTGTCGGATCGCTGCCCAAGTGCTTTGACAAAGAGAATTATGATGTAAGGGTCATACTTCCGAAGTACATGTGCATGCGGCAGGAGTGGAAGGATAAGATGAATTATCTGACCCACTTCTACATGGATCTCTCCTGGAGAAGCCAGTATGTGGGTATCCTGGAGATGCAGTACGACGGAGTGCAGTTTTACTTCATCGACAATGAGTATTATTTCTCCGGGCCGAAGCCTTATGGCAACATCTATCAGGATGTCGAGAAGTTCGCTTTCTTCTCCAAGGCGGCGCTGAGTGCGCTTCCTGTGATCGGATTCAAACCGGACATCATCCACTGCCATGACTGGCAGACCGGACTTGTTCCCGTATTCCTGAAGGATAAGTTCCATGAAAATGAATTCTTCAGGGATATCAAGTCGGTCATCTCGATCCACAACCTGAAGTTCCAGGGAGTCTGGGATGTTAAGACGATTCAGGATATCACGGGACTTGACAAGTCCTACTTTGCTCCGGACAAGCTTGAGGCTTACGGTGACGCAAACTATCTGAAGGGCGGAATCGTATACGCGGATCGGATCACGACTGTTTCAAAGACCTATGCGGAAGAGATCCAGACTCCGTTTTACGGCGAGCGGCTTGATGGCCTCATGAGAGCCAGAAACAACTGCCTGACCGGTATCGTGAACGGCATCGACTATGATGAGTATAATCCGGCTGCAGACTCGTTCCTGGAGAAAAACTACGATATCAAGTCATTCCGCAAGGAAAAGGTGAAGAATAAGAAGGCGCTCCAGAAGGAACTCGGACTGGATCAGGACGAAAGGAAGTTCCTGATCGGCATCGTTTCCCGCCTTACCGATCAGAAGGGATTCGACCTGATCGCGTACATGATGGATGAGATGTGCCAGCAGGATCTGCAGTTTGTGGTTCTTGGAACGGGAGAAGAGCGCTACGAGAATATGTTCCGTCACTTCGCCTGGAAGTATCAGGGCAAGGTTGCGGCGAACATTTATTACTCTGAGGCAATGAGCCACAAGATCTACGCCTCCTGTGACGCGTTCCTGATGCCGTCCCTGTTTGAGCCGTGCGGCCTGTCCCAGCTGATGAGTCTTCGCTACGGGACGATCCCGATCGTCAGGGAGACCGGCGGACTGAAGGATACTGTAGAACCCTACAACGAATACAACGCGACCGGAACGGGATTCTCATTTGCCAACTACAATGCGCATGAGATGCTCTATACGATCAAGTATG
>SVCR01000299.1 GCA_015058265.1 Clostridiales bacterium | reverse complement strand
GACGATCCCGATACAGCAGCTCTCACAACATCATAAACGAGCTCCGGATCACGCATCATAGCTGATCCATCGCCGTTCTTGACGACTTTGGGAACAGGACATCCCATATTTATATCCAGGATAGCATTAGGAAGATCATCCAGCCTGGATGCAGCTTCCGCTATGATGTCCGGTTCACTGCCGAATATCTGTATAGCGACCGGTCCGGCTCCGTCAGGTATATAAGTCAGCACCTTGGTCTTGCGGTCTCCGTAGTGAAGGCCCTTGGCGCTGACCATCTCTGTATACGTGAGCGACGCCCCCTGCTCCTCACACAATGTCCGCATGACCGCATCGGTTATGCCTGCCATTGGCGCCAGCACGAAGGGCGTTTTGATTTCTGTATTGCCTATTCTTACGCTCATTAATCCTGCAGCACTCTCTTCTTGTTGAGACCTTTGTTCTTCTCGTACAGCATCTGCAGTCCATCCAGCGTAAGTCTTCTGTCGATCACATCTATACACGAGACTCCGCTCTCGACCATTGTAGCCATACCGCCGGTCGCTATGACTTTGATCTCGTCAGGAGAGCAGCCTGTATCACGAGCCATCTCCTGCTTCATCCCGTTGATCATATGCTCTATGAATCCCATATGTCCATAGATCAGACCGGCCTGCATGCCTTCTGAGGTGTTCTTGCAGATGAATTTACCCGGTAGCTCGAGGTCTACATTAGGAAGCTTGGCTGTGTGTTCGAACAAAGCCGCAGCCTGTGTTTTTATGCCCGGGGCGATAGCTCCTCCGAGAAAGCTTCCGTCCGCTGTGACGCAGCACAGAGTCGTAGCCGTACCGAAGTCAACAACGATGAGGTTTCCGCCGTATCTCTGATGTGCAGCGACTGAATTGACGATACGGTCTGAACCTACCTGACGCGGATCATCATATTTGATCCTCAGCCCGGTCTTGATACCCGTTTCGATAACGATAGGGTTCGTGCCGTAGAATTTCAGGCACATATGCTCAAGAGTAAACAGAAGTGACGGAACAACTGATGACACGATCACGTCTTTGATCTCTGCGGGATCGAACCCGTCATGGCGAAGCATCATATCAATGATAGTGCCGTATTCGTCTGCCGATCTGCGGTTGTCTGTTGCAAGCCTCCAGCTCTCCAGCAGTTTGCTGTCTCTGTAAACTCCGAGTACTACATTGGTATTTCCTACGTCTATGGCGAGCAGCATACTATTTCTCCTCCAGTCTCTTGATAGCCAGTGCCATCGTCAGTCCCGGAATGATCCTGTTTGCTGTCATCTCAGCGCCCAGTATCTCATTAGCCTTCTTGAGTCTGTACTGAACTGTGTTGTTATGGATGTTCATAAATTCAGCAGTCTTATTGCTGTTCATGCCCGCATCGAGCACGAATGTGGACAGAGTCTCCAGGAGGAGTCTGCCCTTGTTG
Organism: Clostridiales bacterium; assembly: GCA_015058265.1. The sequence goes on along the minus strand of SVCR01000299.1, from coordinate 1,397 downwards.
AGAGATACTTCTCTTTCAAACGGCTCGAGCAGATCGAGGTACATCTTCTTCAGTGTAGATGAACTGTTCTGCATGAAGACGCAGTCACATACCATTGAGATCTCATACTTCGAGAACACTCTCTTATACGGGAAGACTGCCTCGATATATTTACTGGTCCTGCTGATGAGCCTGAAGCCATCAACAGCAGCCTCGAGTGTGTTTATGCCGGTAACGTGGAATATCCTTGCATCTTTACGTCCTGATTTGAGCTTCTCATATGCTTCCAGACACATGTTCTTGGTCTGTATGCCTATTTCCTGCCCTTCATCCGCGTAAACGATACCGTATGTCTCATTGTCCTCAGTCTCAGTGAGAACAGCGAAATCCATATTCTTTCTATATGAGGACATCACCTCGTACAAAGTGTCCTTGTCAATGTCCTTCATGAGGAATACGCTCGTGAACTGCATACCTCTGAGTCCGGATTCGTCGAGGAGTGTATGGCAGAAAGAAAGATCTCCTCTTACTGCCGACTTGATGAATTCGGATCTCGAATCTCTCTCCGGTGTGTACTTCCACATACCGATAGCGAGCTGAATGGTCTCGGCGAGCTTTGTCATCTCTGACGCAGAGTACTCATCATCATTATCTACTATAGTGAGGATGTACTTGCTGTCCTTGATATCGATATATCCCCAGTAAGTGATGACTCCGCCGATCTCGACACGCGTGAAAGCATTCATGTGAAATGCGTCCTGCTTGCGTGCTGCCTGTACGGCGTCCTCGATCTTGACCATGTGTCTCGTCTCGACCGTCAGGATAGGATTGAATTCCTCGGTCATCAGCACTACCTGATATCTGTTGTGCAGAGCAGCTTCACTGAGCGCTGCAGGGAAGTTGCTGTGCTTGTCGAAGTTGAGCAGATGATAGATCGTATTATTGAGGATGTTGTCACTGTAATTCTGACCGTAGAGGATCTTATCAAGCACCTGCTCTATCAGTTCGGAATAGGAAGAGCTGCCGTTATCCTGAATTGCGATAAGCGGTACTTCGCTCTCCTCCGCAGCCTTGACCACTTCAGGATCCAGCGATCGGACGCCGTGCTCATTCAAATAGACGACCAGAGCACTTATCCCCTTCCTGCCGAGTCCCCTGACAGCTTCTGCCTGCGCGGTGATATCGTTGCAGCTGGACCAGAAGTGCGTGATCACGATCTGTTCTTTGAGACCGTTTCTCTCTACACCCATCCTGAGATCGGACTCGTCAAGGACAGAAATAGTTCTTACTCTCCTCGAGAGACCTTCAGAACATGCATGTACAGTGCAGCCTTGAAAAGCATCCAGTTTCAAACAATCATTTACAGTTATCTTCATTTACTTATCTTTCCTTTTGTGAATTATTGAGTATGTTCTTAT
>SVCR01000298.1 GCA_015058265.1 Clostridiales bacterium | reverse complement strand
GCTGATGCTTCCTGGGTCGCGATCGGGATCACTGATCCGAGCACCATGATCAGGGCAAGTGCCATTGTAAGCATTCGCTTGAATGCATCGATAAACTTGTTGTCTGTCATTGCGTTATTATCTCCTTTCCGCTAAATGCACATGAATGCGAGGATGATCACCGGCAGACTGAGGACTATACAGATACCTGTTAGGATCCAGCTGAGCCTGTTGGCTGCCTTCTCGCTGAGGTAGAGCTGCATGCCTGCATCGTCCGTGCAGATGATCACATCATCGCTGGGTTTGTTGTCCTTGGTTTTCGTCATATTTCATCCTTTCCCGCAAAATCCTGACACGAAAAAAAGCGCTCAAATCATTTCTGACTTGAACGCCTAATATGTCACTATATTGCGATTATTATTAATATATTACGTTATGTGATACTTATCTCTTCTTCGGGTAGTAACTGGTAGTAGATAGAGGAGGGGTTACAGGGGAGGAGATGGGAATTTGTATCCACATTGCAAATATGATCATTTATGTGTGGCTGCACTATCTGGCATCATCTCTCGTTCTCTGCCGCTCACGATGTCTGCCGTAATACTCCATTGCCGCTGCTATATAATCCTCGCGTTTGGATACCGGGAGATCCGGCGGAAATAGTCTGTTGAATCTTGAAGACCGAAGCACAATCCGCTCCTGCTGATTGCTCTTTGGCTCCATCATGATCGCTTCGATAGCTTCACGTGTAAGTTTGCCCTCGTCGAACATCCTCCTCATGCGTTTTGCCTGTTCGTGTGTCGGAGTAGCCTGCTCCTGTTCTATCATGTCATAAACATCATGCTGTCTGTGGCCTATATACGATAGCTCAACAGCCGGTCTCAGACCGATCTTTCCTTCATCGACCAGATCCAGAAGTTCCGGGATAAGCTCTGTGAGGCGGATATAGCGGTAAATTTGATTCTTGCTTTCTCCTGTGTCTGCTGTTATGAAATCTGTTGATCTTATCTTCTGTGTCCCCACTGGGGACACAGAGTGATCATGCTTCCTCGAGTCAGCATTCCCCAGATTCCCAACATACTCATCCGACATACCATACGAGTTGATAAGGTGCTCCCTCGCCTTCTCCAGCTGCGGTTCCACCGGCTCTCCTCCGAAGTTCCGTCCCTTCTTCTGGTTTTCCACCATTCTGGAGACAAGGAGCTTCATCGCTTCGAGCCTCATCTTATAAGCAAACGCCTTCTCGGACGGCAGGATGGTGGACCTCTGGAAATTCGACTCCGTCATGAGGATCGTGGCCTGTTCCTTTGAGAGGTCTACTATCTCGCAACGCAGTGTGTCCATCCCGAGGAGTTCACATACACGCTTTCTTCTGTGCCCGGATACAAGCTCATACCTGCCGTCCTTTTTCTTCCTCACCATGCATGGTGTGAGCACTCCCTGTGCTCTTATGCTTTCTATGAGGTTCAGCATGTCATCGTCATCTCTTACCTTGAAGGGGTGATCAGGGAAAGGATCTATCTGATCTATTGGTATCTCATAGATATGCTTTAGCTTCGCCTCATCTCTTTCCTGCTGACTTGAAAACAGCTCATCGAGTGATGGCAGCTTTATCTCGTTGTCTCTTCCTTTCGGCATCCGCTATCACCTCCTTCGTCAGCGCCTCATATGCTTTAGCCGGTTTGCACTCACCATCATAGGTGAAAATGCTCTTGCCTGTCTTGCTTGCCTCAGCAGCCTTTACTCCCGTCGGGATCTGAGAATCGAAGATGCGTATGTGCATCCCGTAGTTGGTCCTTATGGCATTGATCACATCTCTGGCAAGATTCGTCCTGCCATCGACCAGCGTCATCACTATCCCGTCGATCTTCAGGTTTTCATTCGTATGGCTTCTGACCATGTCGATGCTCCTAAGGAGCTGTGTCATACCCTTGGCCGGCAGGTACTGAGCCTGGACCGGTATGATAACGCTGTCAGCTGCCGTAAGAGCGTTGATGGTCAGCATGCCGAGTGAAGGCATGCAATCGATCAGGACATAATCATAATCCTGCTTTATGTCTTTCAAGATATTATCCAGTACCTTCTCACGGCTCATCGCATTCACCAGCCTGGTCTCCATAGATGAAAGCTCCAGATTGGACGGGATAAGGTCAAAGCCTTCTTCGTGGTGTATGATCGTATCCTGCACATTAGGTTTATGGTTCTCCGTCGCCAGATACATCAGCCTTCCTAGCGACTTCTCGATCCTGTCAGCCTCGATCCCTGCTGACGCTGTGAGATCGCTTTGCGGATCTGAATCGACCAAAAGCACTTTCTTGCCTTCTCCTGCCAGGCCTGCACCGAGATTGAGCGCAGTTGTCGTCTTGCCGACACCGCCTTTCTGATTACATATAGCTATGACTTTAGCCATCCGACCACCTCACCTTCATTATCTGAAGCAGGAACTATGAACCATGCTTCTACTGTGTACCGGTCAATTTCTTCAGCCCCCAGGAATTCATCCGCAAAGGCATCAAACACCTCATTGTCGAAGGGCTCACAATCTTCGATGACATCCAGTTCCTCTGCTGCATGCTTCATTCCATGCGACAGGAAGATCGCCTGTATCATGCGCACCAGCGTCCTGCTGTCGCTGTTTTCAAAGCGAATGACAAGCTGCTTCGCTGATTCGTGATCTGCCTCCTCGATGATCCCTGCCATTCTGCATGCAGCATTATTTGCAAGATGGGCAGCGATGTCCACAGAAAGCTGTTCAATCGGACTCATCTGTTCATAGTCAGTCTCCTCCGTCTCGTCTTTGTCTGCTGCCGCCGCAAGCTCTTTCAGCTTGGCTGCTATCTTCTTTTCTTCTTCGGACAGTCCAACTTCTT